>JAITNI010000324.1 GCA_031290535.1 Zoogloeaceae bacterium | reverse complement strand
CGACACCTACTTCAACCGCCATTTCCGCTTCGATTGCGATAATCCGAAATGGGAACAGGAAGAGGGCAACTGGCGAATCGACATCGGCGCGAAATACCGCGACCCGGCGCGTTATCCGATTGATTTTTATCTGCTGACGGAGGATGCGCTGTCGATTGTCCCCGTTGAGGCACTTAAAGACGGCGTGTTGCCCGCCGCCGAATGCTCGCGCTGGCTGGCGAAGAATGTGACCGGGAGCGCCGAGGGCGGAATTTTGCCCGCCGAATTTGCCATGCGTTTCAGCCGCGAGGATATGGTCGTCGGCCTGCCGATGACCTGATCTGGCTGAAATCCTTTTCTCCAATCCACTTTCCAACTCCTTCAGGAGACCCCAAAATGAACCCGACAGGACACGTCAAAATCGCGCTCACCTCCAATGACCTGATCAAGGTCGACGCCAATTTTCAGGTGGCGCGTCAGGTGGTGTTTTACGATGTCACCCAGGACGGCGCGGAATTTCTCGACTGTATGCAATTCAAGGGCGGCAGCCGGGCAAAAAAAGGCCCCGGTGGTGGCAAGGGCGTGGGCACTGGCTCGTGCTGGATGGAAGAAATCGATGAGGACATTGATAAAGACAACCCCGGTAGCACCGCCAGCACCGTCATTGCCGTTGACCCGCTGACCGCTCGCGTCAATGCGCTCGATGGTTGTGGCATTCTGTTCACCAAAGGCTTGAGCGACCCGGCAGCGGTGCGGGTTTACGCCCGCAAGGTTTTTCCGGTCAAGATGGATCAAAGCCGCGAAATCGACGCCGTCATTCTTTCCCTGCAACAAATGATGAAAAAGCCGCCGTTGTGGCTGAAAAAGGCACTCGGCCTGCACGTCCATAACCCGGAATATCAGGTGTAATCCACCTGTTCTCAATCTTCTCAAAAAAGGAGTTTGCCATGTCCATAGCATCCGCTGCCGCCTACATTCGCCGAATGCGCGAAGACGTGGCGCTTCGCCAGACCATGAACGATTTCGACGGTAGCGATGCCGGTTGGGAATACCTGCGCGGCGAGGGTTTTGAATTCACCATGGATGAATTCAAAAAGGCGCAGGAGGAGGTTTATAAGGAATACGGGGTGACGCCGATGTGAGGTGGGGGCAGGGTCAGGGCTTGTCTCTCCCGGCCTTCGTTTCCGGGAAAAGATTTTTCGCCCATTCAGGAAGGGCGTGGTAACGCTTCGCCAGTTTGCCGTCATTGGCACGAAAGAGCAGCAGGGGATTAACGGTGTCGACGGAATTATCGTAAACATAAGCCCGATCAGCAAAAGTCATGGCCTTCGCGCAATTGGCATGGGACGTTGCGGCTCACGCATCGGACGTTTTCCGTGTTGTATTCAGGTTGAAACGCTGGTGCGCGGCGGCCACTTCACGCGCCAGCGTTTCCCAAAGCGCCTTGTCGGCGAGAGCCGCCCGCGCCCTGACGTCCACCATGACGTCCCGCATCAGTTGCTCAAGCTGGGCATCACTGGGTTCCTGTTCGCAGTCCAACAGGCTGACTTTGCATTCATTGGGCATGGCAGGCTTCCGTATGGGGGATGGTTTCGCATTATACGGCAAGCCCACAAAACCGAACGCCGCCGTACATCCCCGAACAGCCTCCAGCAGAGAAACCAGTCTCCGCCGTTCCTGCGCGAACAGGCGGAGGGTTTTGTACCGGCCTGTCACCCGTCCTGCATTTTTCGTGGCTGGCACGCGCCTTGCAAAAAGAAGGTGGAATTCTATGGAGACGGACATGATGAAAAAGAAAATTCTGGGTCAATTCGCGGGCGGCATATTGTTGGGATGGGCGCTGTTGGGCGCTGCCGTCGCGCATGGCGAGGAAGCGCGGCGGGTGGTGCGTTATTACGGCGACCAGCAGGCGACGCTGCCTGCCCGCGTCGATAAAATCGCGGTGATGGGGGCGCATAACGCGATGGTCGCCATGTTGGGCTATGGCCCCAATATTGTCGCCACCAATCGCGGCGTGCGCGACAATATGCCGATTTTTCGGCGCTTTGTGCCGTCGATTACCCAGGCGGCGCTCATCAGCAACGGGGAACCCAACGCGCCCGGCGACCTCAATATCGAGACGCTGTTGCACCTCAAGCCCGATGTGATTTTTATGGGCAATCTGCCCAAAACCCAGGTTGATTTGCTGGAAAAATCCGGGATTGCCATTGTCGCCCTGCGCCATAATTCGATGCAAAATCTGCGCGAGCGCGTGGCGATTAGCGGCGATATTCTCGGCGACGATGCCCGAAAAAGGGCGGAAGATTATCGCGCCTATTTTGATGCCAATCTCGCCAAAGTTGAGCGCATTCTCGCCCGGATTCCCGCCGAAAAACGCCTCAAAATTTATCACGCGCTCAATGAGCCGCTGACCACTTCTGGTCGTCCCTCGCTCAATCAGGACTGGATGGAAATGGGCGGCGCGATCAATATTGCCGAACACTGGTTTGAGGGGGCGGCGAATGCGGTCAATACCACGGGCAAGGTGTCGATGGAAGCCATCGTCGCCGCCAATCCCGATGTGATTGTCACCCTGCGCGCCGCCGACGCCGCCTTTATCCGCCGCGACCCACGCTGGAAAAACCTGAACGCCGTCCGTAATGGACGGGTGTACGCCAATCCGAAAGGCATGTACTGGTGGTGCCGCGAAACCCCGGAAGAAGCTCTGCAATTCCTCTGGCTCGCCAAAACCCTGTACCCGGAAGCCGCAACGGAAATTGATATGAAACAGGAAACCCGCGCGTTTTATAAACGCTTTTACGGCTACGAGTTGAGCGCGGCGGATGTGGCGGAGTTTTTGGAGCCGAAGGAGTGAGGTGGGGGCATAGGTTATAGGGGCGACGCCCAGTTTTCCAGCATCAATGGCGCTTTGATGCGGGCGTAATGGCGCAGATTATTGGTGACAAGGATCGCATCCGTCGAGATTGCATGGGCAATCATCATGCTTCGATTTCCGCATCAAAAATGCCCCGAGCGGCGGGCAGGACATTCAGCGGGCGTTCGGACATGAAGCCCTCTGCCGCAGCGTCGGATGCGGCAAGCGTATGCAGCAAGCCGAAGAATTCGTTCCAGATTCTAGCTCCCGGCTTGTTCGATAGCACAACATC
>JAITNI010000323.1 GCA_031290535.1 Zoogloeaceae bacterium | reverse complement strand
CTCGCCCGCTGTCAGGCCAATGGCGTGGATGCGGCGCTGCTGGTCGCCAATTGCCCAGTCTGCCACCAGAGCCTCGCCCTCGCCGCCCGCCATCTGGAGGCGCATGGCATTGCCACCGTGGTGATGGGCTGCGCCCGCGATGTGGTCGAATATTGCGGCGTACCGCGCTTTCTGTTTTCCGACTTCCCGCTCGGCAACGCCGCCGGACGCCCACACGACCCCGTTTCGCAAGCCGCCACCCTCGCCCTCACCCTGCGACTGCTGGCGGAGGCAAAAGCGCCGCGCACCACCTGGCAATCGCCGCAGGTCTGGGCAAAAACGGATGCCTGGAAACTCGATTACGCCAACCCGGAACGCCTGCCTCCCGCCGACCTCGCCCGTCGGCGCGAGGAAAACGAGGCCGCCCGTCTTACCGCCAAAACCTTGCGGGACGCCCATCTTGCGCCCGCACCCCACGTTTGCCTTCTTTCATAACAGGAGTCTCCCATGTCCGAAGTTCTCTACGAATCCCGCGACGGCATTGCCGAAATCACCATCAACCGTCCCGAAAAATACAACACTTTCACCCATGAAGTCATCGACCAGCTTCATGCCGCCTGGCTGCGTTTCAACGCCAGCGACGACCGGGTCGCCATCCTCTCCGGCGCGGGCGACAAGGCGTTTACCGCTGGCGCGAACCTCAAGGATATTCCGCACGATTTATTTCGGGCGATTCCCGGCATTGGCGTCCCGGTGCACAAGCCCGTCATCGCTGCCGTTGCCGGACTGGTGATCGGCGGCGGCGTGGTCTTTTTGCAAATGGCCGATCTCGCCGTCGCCGCCGACAACGCCAAATTTTCCTACCCGGAAGCCAGGGTCGGTTTTGCAGGCGGTCTGGTGGCCTCACTTGCCGCCCGCATTCCGCACAAGGTCGCGATGGAACTTCTCCTCGTCGGCGACACCATCGACGCCCGCCGCGCCTATGAAATCGGGCTGGTGAACAAAGTGGTTCCTGTCGGCCAGCAACTCGAAGCGGCGCGCGAACTGGCGCAAAAAATCGCCGCCAACGCGCCGAAAGTGCTGCATCTCCTCAAGGATTTTGTCGGCCAGGTGATTCCCAAGGGGCCGACCGAAGCCGCCGGCATCGCCCGCGCCCGCATTCTGGACGACATCAACGCCTCCACAGATTTTGCAGAGGGAATTGCCGCCTTTGCCGAAAAACGTCCGCCGGTGTTTACGGGGCGCTAAAGACCCATTTTATCCGTTCGCGGCGTGGCCCTGCGCTCCGGCTCAGGGCGAACGGAGCGCCACGCCATTTTTTAATGTCACAAAGGATTTTTATCATGTCCTCCCGCTCTTTCTCAAAACTTCTGCTGGCCTCCCTGCTGCTCGCCGCCGGGTTTGCCTCCCTGCCACCCGCGCAGGCGCAACAGGGCGCTTACCCGCAAAAACCCATCAAACTGATTGTCCCCTTCCCACCCGGCGGCGCGGCGGACACCATTGGACGCATCTATGGGGAAAAACTTTCCGAACGCCTCAAACAGCCGGTGATAGTGGAAAACAAACCCGGCGCGGGCACGGCCATTGCCGCCGAATTTGTCGCCCGCGCGGCCCCGGATGGCTACACCCTGTCGCTGGCGCCCGCCGGACAACTGACGCTGCTCCCCAATCTCAACAAAAAAGTGGCCTATGACCCGGTAAAGGATTTTGTCCCGGTCTAGCTTCTGGCTTCCGTTCCCTATGTGATCGCGGCCAATTCCGCGCTGCCGGTCAAAAATGCCAAAGAGCTGATCGCGCTTGCCAAAAGCAAACCCGGCGAGATCACTTACGCCTCCTGCGGTAGCGGCACCATCTGCCATCTGGCGGGCGAACTCTTCAAAACGCAAAACGGCGTTGATCTGCTGCATGTGCCCTATAAAGGCAGCGCGCCCGCCATTACTGCTCTTCTGGGCGGCGAGGTGAATCTGGCCTTTGACACGCTCACCGTGCTTTCTCCGCAGGTAAAGGCGGGCAAGGTCAAGGCGCTGGCGATTACCAGCGCGGAACGCTCGCCGCTGCTCCCCAATGTGCCCACGGCGGCGGAAGCGGGGCTTACCAATTTTGAGGTGGATTCCTGGTTCAGTCTCGTGGTGCCTGCCGCGACGCCCAAAGACATCGTGCAAAAGCTGAACGCCACGCTGGCGCAGATTTCACACTTGCCGGAAGTGCGGGAAAAACTCGCGGCACAGGGACTCTCCACCCTGCACAGCACGCCCGAAAAACTGGCGCAACTCATCAAGGACGACTATGCCCGCTGGGGCAAGGTCGTGCAATCCTCCGGCGCGACGCTGGACTGAAACGCCTCCATGCCGGATTCTTCCGTCGACTTTCTCCTCATCGGCGCGGGCATTGTTGGCCTTGCGGTCGCGCGCGAGCTGAAACACCGCCACCCCGCTGCCCGCATTCTGGTGCTGGAAAAGGAGGCGGAGGCGGGCAGGCATTCGAGTGGGCGCAATAGCGGCGTGTTGCACAGCGGCCTGTATTACGCGCCCGGTTCGCTGAAGGCGCGGCTGTGTCGGCAGGGGGCGCTGGAAATGGCGGCCTATCACGACGAAAACGGCCTGCCCTTGAATCGCTGCGGCAAGCTCCTTGTCCCCACCACGCCGGAATTCGCCGCGCAGATGGAAACCATCGCCCAGCGAGCGCGGGAAAACGGTGTCCGCGCCGAAAGGATTGACGCCCAAACGCTCGCCGAAATGGAGCCGGAAACCCGCTCCGCGACGGGGGAGGCTCTGTGGGTTCCCGAGACCGCTGTGGGCAGCCCGGTTGAGGTCATCCGCACACTGGCGCGGGAGGTGGCGGACAAGGGGGTGGAAGTGCGCTTCGGCGCGGCGCTGGCGCAAGTCGAACCGGGACGGGCCATTCTGGAGAATGGGGAGTCCATTACCTTTGGCTGTGCGGTCAATGCTGCTGGACTGCACGCCGACCGCATCGCACACCAGTTCAACGCGGCGCGACGTTACGCGCTGCTCCCCTTCAAGGGGCTGTACTGGAAGCTCTCCCCGGCGGCAGGCATTCGCCTGAATCACCTCATCTACCCCGTGCCTGACCTGCGGATTCTGTATCTGGGCGTCCCTCCCACCACGGCCACTGATGGCGCGATCTCTCTCGGCCCAACCGCCGGTCCCGCCTTTGGCCGCGAGCAGTATCGCGGTCTGGCGAGCGTTCGCCTGCCCGAAGCCTTACGGATGCTGCGGGATGTAGGGCGGATGTTTTTACGCAATCAGGATGGCTTTCGCCAGCAGGCGGGACAGGAGGCGCGGCATTATTTCAAGTGCTGGTTTTTCAAAGCCGCCGCCGAACTCCTGCCCCGTCTGCGCCCGGAACACCTGATGCCCGCCACAAAAACAGGACTGCATCCGCGCATGTTCGACCGCGAGACGGGCAGTCTGCTGAAAGATTTTCACCTCGAAAAGAGTCAGAACGCCCTGCACATTCTCGGCGTGACTTCGCCCGCCTGGACGAGCGCCTTTCCACTCGCGCGCCATATCTGCGACGCCATTGAGGCTGACGCCTGATTCATGCACCGATTTTTTCAACCCGTTGTTTTCCACCAAGGAGCCGTACCCATGAGTAATCAATTGACCCAAACCCCGGAAGCCTGGCAGGCTCGCCTTGAAGTCGCCGCCGCCAGCCGCCTGACCCATCTGTATGACTGGACGGATGGACTGGCGACGCATATTTCTGTGCGCGTGCCGGGGCGTACCGACCGCTATTTCGTCAATCCCCTCGGCGTGGCCTTCGACGAAGTCAGCGCCTCTTCTGTTCTGGAGGTCGATCTGGAGGGCAACGTCATCACCGAAAACGGACGCGGCGCGGGCGACCTGAACCCCGCCGGAACGGTGATTCACGGCGCGATTCACGCCACCGGCTCCCCCCAGGCCGAAGCGGTGGTGCATCTGCATTCCAGGGACGGTACGGCGATTTCCTGCCAGCGGGATGGTCTGCGCCCCCTGACGCAAATGTCGCTGATGGTCTATGGCGACATCGCCTATCACGATTATGAGGGCGTCGTGCTGGATAAT
>JAITNI010000194.1 GCA_031290535.1 Zoogloeaceae bacterium | reverse complement strand
CTGAGATAAGCGCCCGCTTTTTCCATATTGCCACCGCCAGACCCCGTTTCGCGGGTCAAAAAGGCAGCCAACTCGTTGGCCATGACCTCGCGCACCGTGCTACGGATGGAAAGTTTGAGTCCGGCGGAAAGGTGACAATATACGATGCAGCAGGCAAACTGATCGACCTGCCGCGCGACATCGCTTGAAAAACCGAGAATATTGGGATCACACGGTTCGGCGCGGAGCAGCCCCATATTTCCCACGAGCCGCGAGGAGGACAACGCCTGCGAAACAATGCCCAGATCATCCACTGTCAATTCGGAGTGTTTCAGTTGCTTCATGATTGCGCCGTTCGCGGGCATGAAGTCCGCCAGATCGCGGTCAAGCGGGTGGCGCATTTCGGCAAAGTGGTGAGTATCCGAAAACAGGCCGTAATACAGCGCGGTATAAACATCGCTGGTGGCGGAAAAATCAAAGCCGTCCTGACACATCAAATCCCAGATCAGCGTCGCGCAACTGCCCAGTGCCGGATGGATGGTGACATGCGAAGTTTCCGGGATTTCGGGCCAGTGGTGATCGAAAACCGCGATGGCGTCGGCCTCGAAGCGGGTGACATTGCCCGCCCCGTACTGGCTGTCAACCGTCACCAGCAAGGCGGGACGCGCCAGTTCTTCGACATGCTCCAGCGGAATGTTCAGCAGCGCGAGCATCAATTTCAGGTTGGGTTTCGTCACCCGCTGTGTGCCGCCATAGACGAGCCGCGCCGAACCACCCTGGGATTCAATGTACTTCAGCAGGGCAAAGCCGCTGGCGATCGCGTCCGCATCCGGGACATCGTGGCACTGGATGACGATGTCCCGGTACCGGGTCAGTTCCCGCAGATTCACGGCGCGCGCTCCTGCGCCTCTGCTTCCAGAACAACGAACGAGGTTCTGGTGACGAGCGTCGGTTCGTCGAGCAAAAAGTTATTGATGTGGCCTCTGATCTCATACTCGCCGGGAGTGTTGGGCGCATCGAAGCGGATCTGTTCATCTCTGGCCCGAATGGGCTGATACACCACAAATTCGTCCGGCGCGGCGTTTTCCCTGAACACGCCGACCAGCGCACCGTCATCAATCAGACGTTTCGGGACGCTGGAGACCTGAACAATACTCTGCTCTCTGGGCGCGTAGGCCGTTTTCTCGACCTTGACCGCAAAGGCGTTTCTGGAATTTCCCTGCACGGCAAACCGCGCCGCGCCGAGCAGCGAGGCTTTCGTCAGCACACTGCCGTTATCGTACCAGCGCACTTCGTAAGCGCCAGCTTCGAGCGGCGCACGCAGTTTGATCCGCGCCTCAAACGAAGCGATGAATTCATGCGTCAAGTATTTGCCCTGCGCCGCGTTGGCGAGCGCCACCCCGATCATCGCGCCCTGCTTTTGCATCAGGTCTTCCGTCTCCTTTGGAAAACGCGGCAAATTGACATAGATCGGCTCGGCAGGCGCAAAGGCCGCTTTTTCGAGCGCGAATTTTCCTTTTGCGGACAAGGCGACCGTCGTGCCTGCGGGGGCGGTGACGTTGGGAACGATGGCGTTTTCAGGGGGCAACGCCGCCACAGAGGACGTATCGGGCGCATCCTGCTGCGCCGGGTCGTCGGCGGCGAGTTGCGGCGGCAGGGCATCCGGGCGTTGTGGCGCGACAACGGGCGTTGCTTCTGGCAAAGGCAGCGGAGCGTCGCCGGAACCTCTAAAGACCAGCAGCGCCGCCAGAATGATGACCGCCAATCCTCCCGCCCCCCAAATAGCTGGTGTCCGGTATTTTTTGTTTTTGGCGGGAGGGGCGGCGCGTTCTGCATGACCCGCCTCGTCCTCTTTTTTGATTTTGTTGTAATCCAGCGCATTGCAGATTTGCTCTGCGACCCCTTGGGCATTACGGGTATCCAGGATGCCCTGGGTCGAACTCAGCCCCAGCGCCAGCCCCGGCGGCAGAATCTCCATCCCGTCCAGATAGACCGGGATAATCCTGATTTGATGGTTCAGCGCGAATTCCACCTCGGAGCGCACATAGGGGGAATTCACCGCGTTCTTCGACACAAAAACGATAAAAACCTTGCAATTCATGATGGCGATGGCAACATCATCTGTCCATACCGAACTGATGTTGATTCCCTTGTCGTACCATATCGCGTAGCCGCCCGCGCTGACCTGTTCGATAATGGGAAAAACCTGCGCGGAATCCTGATGGGCATAGCTGACAAACACGAACGAATCATGATCCGGGTGGCACGGCAACACCTGGCAAATTCTGTTTTTCTCCGACATGACAATCACCTTTCACAAAGGGGGGAGGTCTGTACTGTTCCGGGGGTAACGATACAGGAGTCTGCACTTGCCAGCAACATCAACTTGCGATGTTTTGAGCCAAGAGGAAACAGGGCGACCAGTCCATAGGCGACCGTGAAATTCTCTTACGGCGTATTTTCACATCGACCGATCACGACCGCCCCCTGCTGAATGCAGAACAAATACAACACAATAAAAGGGAGGTACGCCAGCAAGCGCTTCGCAAAATGTCCGGTCTGGACAGCACAAATCAGGATACGGGTCATGGCGCGCTTCATCTATCGTGATTTCCAAAACTTCTTGCACTTTTCCCGTTC
>JAITNI010000162.1 GCA_031290535.1 Zoogloeaceae bacterium | reverse complement strand
CGCCGCCAAGCCGCAGGTCATGGATGCGGATTTGGCCGCAATAATCGGGGCCATCGGCGGTGTAGAGGCCGGGTTTGGCGGCGATGAAGGTGAGCGTGTGGCTGGCGCGGAGGGTCGAGCCAAGGCTGACGCCCGTATCCGCGTTCAGTCCCGAAGGACAGTCCAGCGCCAGCAAGGGACAGCCCTGAGCCTGATCGAGCGCCTCGGCAGCGGCGATCAGGTGCGCGTAATCGCCCTCCAGAGGCCGCGCCAGCCCGATGCCGAACAGGCCGTCGACGATCAGCCCCCAGTGTGGCTCCGGCGGAATCTCCCGGCGCGTCTGGCCGCCTTCCGCGATCAATTGCTGGTACGCCTGGGCGGCATCCGGGGGGAGCCGCGTTGCCTCGCCCAAAAACACCACTTCAACCGGGAAATGCGCCCGCCGCAGCAGACGCGCCATTTCCAGCGCGTCGCCGCCATTGTTGCCGGGGCCGGCCAGCACCAGCGTGGGCGCGGGAGCAGCGGCAGACCCGGTTGCCGCAGACGCCGCGCCGCCCAGCAGTTCCACCGCCCATTCAAAAGCCGCCGCGCCTGCCCGCAGCATCAGATTTTCCTGGGCATGGGCATTTTCGATGTGGCGCAGGGTCGCGCCAAAATAGAGGGGGGTGGCAAGTTCATTCATAATGCTCCGATTGTATGCCCTCTCCTTTCCAGAAGGCCAGCATTGCCCGCAGGTTTTTGGTCAAGGCGGCAAGAATATGCTTTTTTGAACTTGACCCGGCCTGGGTACGGCTCTATAGTGCGCAACATGGAAAAGGAACTCGAAGCCCTCGCGGGCAAAGTGGAACAGGTGGCGCGCCTTCTGGAACGGCTGCAAGCCGAGAATGCGTCCCTGAAACGGCGTCTTGCCACCGGGGAGGCCGAGCGCGAGCGTCTGCGGCAAAATATGGATGTGGCCCGTAGCCGGGTAGAAACCCTGCTGGAACAGATTCCCGAGGAAGCGTGATGATGAGCGACAAGACCGATTTTCTGGATGTGAAAATTCTTGGGCGCGAATATCGGGTGGCCTGCCCTCCCGCCGAACAGGAAGCCTTGCAGGCCGCCGTGCATCTGGTGGATGAGCGGATGCAGGAAGCCAGCAAGGCCAGGAACATCACCCCGGAGCGTGCGGCGGTGATGGCGGCCCTGAATATCGCGCACGAATATCTGGGCGCGCCGCAGGGCGGCAAAACAAATTTTGACAACGCGGGCGTAAAGCGTAGAATCAAGGCTATGGATGCACGACTTGAAGCACTGCTCACGCAACAGGAGCTGGGTATTTAGGTTGGCGGTATCCGCCAGGTGTTCCCTGCGGTGTTGGTGAAGACCCTATATCTTTGAACCAATGTCTTGTTGGCATCGGCTGCGAACCGTCCTTGATGTTGTGGGCGCTTTCCCTGGAAGGCGCGCCTGATTCAAGGGGTGAGCAACCACTCTGAACCCTCGGTTCAGGATGCCGGTCTTGACGGCACTCGCGGGGAGCCAAGTTCCGGCAAAGGGCGACTTCGGTCGCCCTTTGCCTTTTCTGCTTTCCCTGATACGGATGACAACAATGGAATGGTGGTTGCTCTATCTGGCGCTGGGCGCTTTTGCGGGTTTTTTTGCCGGACTGCTCGGAATTGGCGGCGGTTCGGTGCTGGTGCCGCTGCTGGTGATGCTCTTTGCCGCGCAGGCGTTTCCGGCGGAGGAGGTCATGCGGCTGGCGCTGGGCACCTCGATGGCGGCCATCCTGTTTACCTCGATTTCCAGCGTGCGCGTTCACGCGCAGCATGGCGCGGTGCGCTGGCCCATTGTCGTCCGCATCACGCCCGGCATCCTGTTGGGAACCCTGCTCGGCACAGGGCTGGCGAAGCAGGTTTCCCCGGCGGGTCTGGCGATTCTGTTCGCGGTCTTCATCTGTTATGTGGCGGTGCAGATGATTGTCGGCTTCAAGCCCAAACCAAGCCGGGAGATGCCGGGCACGTTGGGCACGGCGAGCGTGGGCGTGGGCATTGGCGCGTTTTCCTGTCTGGTGGCGATTGGCGGCGGGGCGCTCTCCGTGCCCTTCATGGCCTGGTGCAACGTCAAAATGCAACAGGCCATCGGCACGTCTTCGGCCATCGGCTTTCCGATTGCCCTGGGCGGCGCGGCGGGCTATATCCTGAGCGGCTGGAACGTCGCCGATCTGCCGCCCTACAGTCTGGGTTTTGTGTATCTTCCCGCCGTGGCGGGCGTGGCGACCGCCAGTGTCCTGACCGCCCCTCTGGGCGCGCGCCTGACGCATCGCCTGCCCGTGCAGCGCCTGCGCCAGATTTTCGCTGCCGTGCTGCTCTTGCTGGCGCTGAAGATGCTCTGGGGGATTCTGGGCGCTTGAAGGGGGCGGCGCTCAAGACCAGCAACAGGACGAACGCATTGAGTTTTGGATCATGCGTGGATTTCATGGCCTGGATTCTCCGCTTGCAAAATGTCAGGGAAGCGGACTTTGATTTTGCGCGTGGACGTTGCCATCCGGTTTTGCCAGCCGCGCCGCCGCTTCGTTGTGGGTGAGGATGGCGAACGGCAGAGGCGGGCGATTTTGTTGCCGCATTCGCAGCACTTCCTTGTCCTTGCTCACCAGCCAGAGCGCGTGGCCGCGCAGGGCGAGTTCGAGAAAAGGCTGGTCGTCCGGGTCGCGGCAGCGGGGCAGCAAGGACGCGCCAGTGGTTTTGAGGGCCGGACAGGCGACCTCGCGGGTCAGGGCAAGGTAATGTTCCAACAGCAGAGCGGCCTGTTCCGGCGCGATGTTCAGAACGGGATACGTCAGCACCCGCCGCAGTTCCGTCAGACTGCTTTGATCTCTCAGCGCGATAAGCCGCCCCTCCGCTATCGCTTTTGCCAGCGGTGCGGCGGCCTTGTCCTGAAAATGCAGGATGTCCAGCACGACATTGGTATCAAGTACGATGGGGAGCGGGGAGGAGGGCATGAACAGGAAAAGGGCGAGAAGAAGCCGCATTATAGCCAGAGGTTGCTGAAGAAGCCGGGAATAGTGGAAGTTCATGCGATTGCCCTGTGAGCCGACAGGGCCATCGCATAAATCTCCTTGTCATTGATTCTCTGCCGCCAGCGGCGAAAAGGGGAAGAAGGGGAGGAGGGCGATGGTAGAATGTTGCGTCCTGATTTGAGTCCTGCATTGCCGCTCATGGAATACGAAACGATTGCCGCTGTGGATTTGGGTTCCAACAGTTTTCGCCTGCAAATGGGGCGGGTGGTGGAAGACCAGATTTATCCG
>JAITNI010000084.1 GCA_031290535.1 Zoogloeaceae bacterium | reverse complement strand
GCCTGCTCCGCCTGATGCAGCGCCTGACGTTCGTATTCCGCTTCCAGTTCAAACAGAACGCTTCCCGCCTCCACGGCAGCGCCGCGCCCGGTGGACAGCGTTTCCAGCCTCCCCGCCTGCGACGAAGACAGGTAGACGTATTCGCCTTCGATATATCCCTGAAACTCCCCCTGTTGCCCATCGCCGCATCCGTTCAGGTAAAGAAGTGAGAGCAACAGAAAAAGGACTGTTTTGCATGGCGTCATTGCCGTTCCTTTGGGGCTGTTTTGAACACAATCCATCCAACGTCAAGACGGGAGCATAGCGCCTGCGCGTTGTCCTGTCTATGGAACGGCGACAATTCCCCTCACTCCTTCAAAAACAGCGTCACCAGCGGTTCCTCCCCCAACTGGCGGCTCCAGTGACCGTGGCGGGCGGGGTCGAACGTTGCGCCTTCCGGCAGCAGGTCGTTGGAATAAAATCCCTCGCCCGCGCCAAAAATGCGGGAACTGCCGTCGCGCAGGAGGATTTCCATTTTCCCCTTCAGGATGAACGTCCATTGCGGCGCGGTGGTGCAGTGAAAGGCGCTCTGAAAGCCCACGGCGCTTTGTCGCAACTGGTAGCCGGTGGCGGCAAAGGGGGCGGAAAGTCGGGTGACGGCGTCGCCTTCCAGCAGGGGAATGGCGCTGTCGCGGAAACGGGCGTAGCCGTCGGCATCGGTGTAGAGTTCGGTTTTGGGGAAGGTCATGGGGTGCTCCGGGTCAGCAAAAGGCGCATCAGGTAGGCATGATCGCCGGTAATCCATTCAACGCGGATTTCGCAGGCGCGGCTTTGGGTCAGTTGGGCAACTTTGGCATCCAGTGTGGCGCGTTTTTCGTAGCCTTTGTTCCCGCCTTGCATGTTGGAATGGATAAACTGGCAGTCGGCGCAGTTTTTTGGTGGAGTCAGCCCGTTGGTTATGGCAAGATCGGTTTCATCGTGAACGACAATGGGCGCGTCGGAAATCCAGAACAGGTTGGGGCGGCACGGCTTGCATATGTGGCCTGCCTGGCAGTTGCACGGGTACACCCGCGCCAGACAGTAGCCCTTGATCGTATAGACGGAACGCACATTTTTGGAGGCCGCCTTGAATTCGGCCACGCTCAACGCCTGTGCCGAGGCGGTTTTTAGCGCGGCGAACGCGCCCAAAATTGCCCATAAAAAAAGCGCAATCCCCATCCTGGCCAGTCGCCGGGTTTGTTTTACAGGGGCGGGCGGCATTTTGCAGGCTTCCTCACCCAAACTTCGGCACTTTGGCGAGCGATTTTTCCACCGCTTCCGCCGGGTAATCGTAGTTTTCCAGCGCCCCGGCAAAGTAGCGCTCGAAGGAACTCATATCAAAATGGCCGTGGCCAGTGAGGTTGAACAAAATTACCTTGGGTTCGCCGGTTTCCTTGCACTTCAACGCCTCGTCAATGGCGGCGCGGATGGCGTGGCAGGCTTCGGGAGCGGGGATGATGCCCTCGCAGCGGGTGAACTGCACCCCGGCATCGAAGGTTGCCAGTTGTGGCACGGCGACGGCCTCCACCAGTCCGGCGTGATAAAGCTGCGAAATGAGTTGCGACGCGCCGTGATAACGCAGGCCGCCCGCGTGGATGCCCGCCGGGACAAAATCGTGGCCGAGGGTGTACATCTTCATCAAGGGCGTAAAGCCGGAGGCGTCGCCGTAGTCATAGGTATAGCGCCCTTTGGTGAGGCTGGGGCAGGATTTTGGCTCGACCGCCACGGCGCGCAGATTCGCCGCCCGTTTGTCGCCCGCCGCCTTGTCGCCCAGAAAGGGAAAGGCGATGCCGCCAAAGCTGGAACCGCCACCGCAGGGCGCAATCACCACGTCCGGGTAGAGGCCGATTTTGTCGAACTGCTTTTTGGCTTCCAGCCCGATGATGCTCTGGTGCAGCACCACGTGATTCAACACCGACCCCAAACTGTAATTGGTGTCGGCGCGGCCAGCGGCTTCTTCCACCGCTTCGGAAATGGCGATGCCGAGCGAACCGGGGCTGTCGGGCGATTCCGCCAGAATTCGGCGTCCCGTCCCGGTGAGCGTGGAGGGACTGGCGAACACTTCCGCGCCCCAGGTCTGCATCATCAGCCGTCGATAGGGTTTTTGTTCGTAGCTGACCCTGACCATATAAACCCGCACTTCCAGCCCGAACATCTGCCCGGCCAGCGCAATTGACGATCCCCACTGCCCCGCGCCGGTCTCGGTGGTGAGCCGTTTGATGCCCGCCTCGCGGTTGTAATAGGCTTGCGGCACGGCGGAATTGGGCTTGTGCGACCCGGCAGGCGAGACGCCTTCATACTTGAAAAAAATCTTGGCGGGCGTCCCCAATGCCGCTTCCAGCCGCACGGCGCGAATCAGCGGCGAAGGCCGCCACAGGCGGTAAATCTCGCGCACTTCCTGCGGGATTTCAATCCAGCGCTCGGCGCTCATTTCCTGCTCAATGATCGCCGGGGGAAAAATCGCCGCCAGTTGCTCCGCTGTCGCAGGCGTGCCGTCCGGCGACAGCGGCGGCGCGGGCGGGGTAGGCAGATCGGCGGCAATGTTGTACCAGTGCGTCGGGATTTCGTGGGCTTCGAGGAGGATGCGGGTGGATTCCATGTTGTGCTCTCGTGAAAGGGGGAAGGCATGAGCGCGGCTCAGCCGGGATTATAGCTGTTCCCATCATTTTCCGTTCGCTGTGCGCCTTTCCCATTCGCGGTGCGCCTGTTTTTCCGTTCGTGGTGAGCCTGTCGAACCACGCCCAACGACCAAACTTCAGGGCGAGCGGGAGTGTGTATTTGTTTTTGGGATGAACCATATCCCTGCCCGGACGGGGAGGCAACCAGAGGCGGATGCAGAAATTTTGACCATGAAAAAACCGCCCGGTGGGGCGGTTTTGGAGGGACGTTTCTGAACAGCGGTTTTATAGCCATTCCCATAATTTTCCGTTCATGGTGAACCTGTCGAACCATGCCCTTCGACAGGCTCAGGGCGAACGGGTGGATGGATGATTATGGGAACAGCGTCTTGCGCCGCCGCCGCGCTACCACACCGATCAGCCCCAGACCGGCCAGCAGCATGGCATAGGTTTCGGGTTCGGGAACGGCGTTGAGCGGGGTGTAGGAGAGGCTTGCGGTGCTTATATCGTACCATTCGCCACCACTGACAACCATGCGGTAGAGAGTGCCGCTAAAGTAATTCGTTGAGATTCTCTCGACCCTGAGCGATCCATAGTCCGCCATGAAGTTAAAAACGTATTCCAGACTATACCGAACCCACGGTCGGGGATCCGTCGGATACCAGGGCGATGCCGAAAACTCTATCCAGGAGTCGGCGAGGTTGAGTTCGTAATCGTCGCTAATATAGAAACTATAACCTGTTTTGCCGTAGTAAGCCTGCCAATAATTCCACGATTGAGAGCTGACCGCCCCGACAAAGCCCGGTAGATCTTGATATAAAAAGTCCGGCCAAAGGTCGCTAATCGCGGTCCTGGTCTGGTTGTCAAAAAAATAACCAGAACCGTTAGAGCTTTCAACCGTTACTGTTGCCCTATTGGCGCTGGCCGCATGGGAAAAGGAAAGAAGCGCGGCGGCGAAGAGCGCCGCCAAAGCATTGCGAATGTTTTTCATATGGCCTCCCTGACCATTGGATAAACAAAGGCCAGAAGGCCAGAAG
>JAITNI010000067.1 GCA_031290535.1 Zoogloeaceae bacterium | reverse complement strand
CCCTGCAAGCGGATTTTTGCAGGCATTTTTCGGACGCGCAGGTCGATTGCTCTACCGCCGCCGATGCGCCCGCGCTGGTCAATGCCTGGGTTGCCGCGCAAACGGGCGGCAAGATTCAGGACATCCTGCAACAGCCGCCCGATGGTCTCGGCATGATGCTGACGACCGCATTTGATTTTGACGGAAAATGGCAAACCCCCTTTTCTAGCGAAAATACGGTGGAGGACACGTTTTTTGTGACGCCACACGAATCCCTGCAAGCGTCTTTCATGGCAAGGTTCGACACGTTTCATTACTGCGCCACCGAACAGGGGCAGATGGTGCGTCTGCCTTATCAAAAAGATCAACTGGTCATGACGATTTTTTTGCCCAGACCGGAATTGAGCCTTGACGACTGGCTGCAACAAAGCAACAGCCAGGATTGGCGGGCCGCCATCCAGGCCCTGCAACCCAGAGAGGGCAGCGTGTATTTGCCGCGCGTCAATGCCGGTTTTTCAGAAACACTGAATGCCTGTCTGAAAACTCTGGGGCTGCGCCGCGCCTTCACGGACGAGGCTCAATTTACAGGGATTGTGCAGGATGCGCGGTTGCCCTTGCAAATCAGTCAGGTGCGGCATACTACCCGCCTTGAAATCAACGAGGAAGGCACCCGTGCGGCGGCAGTGACCGTGATTGAAATGATTGGCAGTGCCGTACCCGACGACGATGCCCCACCGCCCTTTGCCATGAAAATCGACCGCCCTTTTTTCCTGACCATTGGCACTGCCAGCAATCATGAAATCCTGTTCATGGGCGCGGTGCGGCACCCCTCCAAAGCAGAAAACCGGATGCCGCACAGGGTCTTTGCCATTTGCATCCGTTGTGGCGCGGAGATCAAAAGGGATGCCTGTCACTGCGAAACGTGCGGTTTTGAGCCGCAAACCGATGCGGAAAAAGCAAAGTTCTGTCTCTTGTCGCGGGAAAATGAATGGCTATTGATGCCCGTTCAGGAAACGCCCCCCGAAGACATGCCCTTTCGCCTCCGAACAGAAGACGAGCTGAAGGCGATTGCCGAAGCGATTCGCGGGGGAACCCCCTATGTGTTTGATGCGAATGAAGTACGGGCGATCACACTCCTCCTCAAACGTGCGAAATCGCCGGGCCTGCTTCATCGGTTGGTCATGTGGCTGCTCAAACTCTTTGTCCCGGCGATCATTGGTTTCTTGGTGCTTTTTTTCATGCTTTATTTGGCGACCCGAATTTAACCTCATGTTCCTTTTCTTCCGTCTCCTGAGCCATCTGCCGCTCCGCTGGCTGCACCGTCTGGGCGCGGCGGCGGGGTGGGGCGCTTATCTTCTGTCGCCCCGTTACCGGCGTCATCTCCACATGAATCTGGCGCAGGCGGGGTTTTCGTCGGATGTGGCGCTGCGTCGGGCGGCGGTGGCGGAAGCGGGCAAGCAGGCGCTGGAAGTGGCGCGCATCTGGATGCGCTCGCAGGCGGCGGCCAACGCGCAGGTGGTCGAGGTCGAAGGCTGGGCAGCGGTGGAGGCGGCGCAGGCGGCGGGGCGGGGGATTTTGTTCCTGACGCCGCATCTGGGCTGTTTCGAGATTGCCGCCCAGTATTACGCTGCTTTTGGTGACATCACCGTGTTGTATCGTCCGCCCAAGCGGGAAACGCTGCGGCGCATGATTCTGGCCGGTCGCCAGCGGGAACGGCTGCGATTGGCTCCTGCTGACCTCTCCGGCGTGCGATCGCTCATCCGGGCGCTGAAAAAGGGCGAGGCGGTCGGCATGTTGCCCGATCAGGCTCCCAAGGCGGGCGAGGGCGTCTGGCTGGATTTTTTTGGGCGTCCGGCCTACACCATGACGCTGGCGGCGCGGTTGTCCGAGACCGGAGCCACCGTTCTGATGGCCTGGGGCGAACGCCTGCCCGACGGGCGCGGCTATCGCCTTCACTTTCATCCGCCGGATACTGTGCTGGCGGGCGATACGCGGGCGCGGGCCGAAGAGATCAATCGTGAAATCGAGGCGCTGATTCGCCAGTGCCCCGCGCAATACCTGTGGGGCTACAATCGCTACAAGGGTGTGCCCACTCCGAGTGCCCCCCCTCACTTTTCCGGGAATCCGCCTGCCTCATGAAGCGTCTTGTCTCTGCTGTGTGCTCTTACCTTGCCCTGAGCCTGCTCTGGCTCCTGCATTTTTTACCCCTGCCAGCGTTGCGGCGCGTGGGACATGTGCTCGGTGTGCTGCTGTTTTTGTGCGCCAGAACGCGGCGCGAGATTGCGCGTAAAAACCTGCGTCTCTGCTTTCCCGAATGGTCAAAAGCGGAACAGGAACGGGTGTTGCGCCGCCACCTGATCGTCTTCGCGCAGAGCCTGCTTGACCGCAGCATCTTCTGGTGGGGAAGGAGAACCCGTCTGGAACGCCTGATTCACCTCAAGGGGGAGGAATTTTTGTGTCGTCAGGACGGCTGCCCGACGCTTCTGCTCGCGCCGCATTTTGTCGGGCTGGACGCTGGCGGCGTGGCGGTGGCCTTTCGCCTGCCGGTGGTGAGCGTCTATTCCCACCAGAAAAACCCCGTCTTCAACGCCGTCTTTCT
>JAITNI010000299.1 GCA_031290535.1 Zoogloeaceae bacterium | reverse complement strand
CCCGCGTTAAAGCCGAACCAGCCAATCCAGAGGAGCATCGCGCCCACCATCGTCAGCGTCAGCGAATGCGGGGTAAAGGATTCCCTGCCGAAACCGATGCGCTTGCCGAGCAGGTACGCGCCCACCAAACCGGCAATCCCGGCATTGATGTGCACCACCGTGCCGCCCGCAAAATCCATCGCGTGCTCCGCCCCCAGAAAACCGCCGCCCCAGACGATGTGCGCCATCGGTACATAGCTGAAGGTGTACCAGAGCACAGCGAAAATCACGACGGCGGAAAATTTGATGCGTTCGGCAAACGCGCCGACAATCAGCGCCGTCGTGATGGCGGCAAAGGTAGACTGGAAGGCAATCCAGACGTATTCCGGCATACTGCCCTCCAGACTATCAATGGTGACGCCTTGCAGGAACATCTTGTCCAGATTGCCCACGATGCTGCCGTCCCCGGAAAAGGCCAGACTATAGCCGTAAATGCACCACAGGATCGTCATCAGGGAGACAATCACAAACACCTGCATCAGCACGGAAAGCATGTTTTTGGTGCGGGTCAGCCCCCCATAAAAAAGCGCCAGACCGGGAATGGTCATCAGGAGCACCAGCATGGTGGAGGTGAGCATCCAGGCGGTGTCGCCCCGATCCAGCGTCGGCGGCGCTTCCGCTGTTTCCGCTGTGGCATCCGTGGCATCCACGACGACCTCGGTAATGAGCGTGGCGGTTTCGACCGGTGCGGGTGGTTGTTCGACGGCGAGCGTCGGGGTTTCTGTCACGGCGGCGGGCGGGATTTCGGTCGCCGCGTCCTGTGCCCAGACCGGCGCGCCGAGGGCGAGGCTGCCCGCCAGCGCGCCAAGCGCGAATAATCGTTTCATCATGATGGTGTCCTTCCTGTCAGGGTTGTTTTACAGGGCTTCTTCGCCGGTTTCGCTGGTACGGATGCGTACCACCTGTTCCAGATTGAAGACAAAGATTTTTCCGTCGCCGATCTTGCCCGTGCTGGCGGATTTTTCGATGGCCTCGATAACCTGGTCGAGCAGGCCATCGGTAATGGCGGCCTCGATTTTGACCTTGGGCAGAAAATCGACCACATACTCCGCGCCACGATACAGTTCGGTATGGCCCTTTTGACGCCCGAAACCTTTGACTTCCGTGACCGTGACGCCTTGCACGCCAATGGCAGACAGGGCTTCGCGCACTTCGTCCAGTTTGAAGGGCTTGATGATGGCAGTTACGAATTTCATGGAAAATGTCCTCACTGAAAATTGCTTTTTTCTCTCATCCCGGAGTGGAACAAAAGCCAAAAAGCTAAAAAAGAATTCCGCATTCAGGGATTAGCAGAGTCCGTGCCAACGCAGCAAGTGATTGATTTTTAATGAAATATAGCGCAAATTCCGGGGCGCAAAAAACGCCAGACGAGCACAATGCACTGTAAAGGTGCATTCATATGAGATAGCGCACCATTGCGAACGTCAGGCGGCTTCCCCGAACGACACCAGAAAATCGCTGCTGACGCGGTCGCCCAGATCGGAGATGCGATCCATGAAATCGTTCAGGTATTCGTGCATTCCGTGTTCCAGAATGTCCTCGATGCGGCCATAGCGCAGTTCGCTGTGCAGTTGTCCGGCGCGGCGCAGGGTTTCGCGGGCGTGGCCGTTGCTCAAGGATTCCAGATTCTTGACGACGCCTTTTAGGCAAAACAGCAGGGAACGGGGCATGTCGGGGTGCAGAATCAACAGTTCCGCAACCCGCTTCGGGTTGATGACGTCCCGGTAAATCTTGCGATACACCTCAAAGGCGGAGACCGAGCGCAGCAGCGCGCCCCATTGGTAAAAATCGCTGGCTTCTTCCGCCTCGGGTTTCAGGACGTGGTATTTCACATCCAGAATGCGGGCCGTATTGTCGGCGCGTTCCAGAAGCGTACCCAGACGGATGAAATCAAAGGCTTCGTCCTGAAGCATGGTGCCCAGCGTGACGCCACGAATCAGGGAAGCGCGGAGCTTCACCCACTCGAAAAACTCGCCCGGCCCGTTGGTGGTCAGTTGTTCGTAGGACTGGCCCGTGAGTTCCAGCCAGGCGGCATTCAGGGTTTCCCACATTTCCGCCGTGATGGCTCCGCGCACGGCGCTGGCATTTTCGCGCCCCATTCGCAGGCAGGAAGAAAGCGAGGCGGGATTGTCCGGCTCATTGACCATGAAGCGCAATACATTGTTGGCGTTCGCTTCGCCATACTTCCGGGCAAAGGCGTCTTCCAGACTGTTCAGGACAAGAATGCCATTCCAGTTCTGGTTGGCCGCTTCCGGCGACTGCGGCACCAAAGACATCTGCCAGGCCACGTCCAGAAGACGCGCCAGATTTTCGGCCCGCTCCACGTAGCGGGACATCCAGAACAAATGGTCAGCGGTTCGGCTCAACATGATATTTTTCTCCTGTCATTCTTCTTCCAGCACCCAGGTATCCTTGGTGCCGCCGCCCTGCGAGGAATTCACCACCAGCGAGCTTTCGGTGAGCGCCACCCGCGTCAGCCCGCCGGGCACCATGTGCGTCTCCCTGCCGGAGAGCACAAAGGGGCGCAAATCCAGATGCCGGGGCGCGATGCCCTTGTCTACAAAGGTCGGACAGCTGGAAAGCGCCAGCGTCGGCTGGGCGATGTAGCCCGCCGGATTGGCCGTCAGCAGCGCCCGGAAATGCCCGATTTCCGCCTTGCTTGCCGCCGGCCCCACCAACATGCCGTAGCCGCCCGCGCCGTGCACTTCCTTGACCACCAGTTCGGCCAGATGCGCCAGCACATAGGCCAAATCTTTCGGTTCCCGGCACATGTAGGTGGGGACGTTGTTCAGAATGGGTTCCTCGCCCAGATAAAAACGGATCATCTCCGGCACGTAGGGATAGATGGATTTGTCGTCGGCAATGCCAGTGCCGATGGCATTCGCCAGCGTGACTCGCCCCGCCTTGTAGGCGCGCAGCAGCCCCGGCACGCCGAGCATGGAATCGGCGCGAAACACTTCCGGGTCGAGAAAATCGTCATCGAGACGGCGATAGATCACATCCACCCGGCGCGGCCCTTGCGTTGTTCGCATGAACACCGTTTCGTCGCGCACGAACAGATCGCGCCCCTCAACCAGTTCAATGCCCATCTGCTGCGCCAAAAAGGTGTGCTCAAAATAGGCGCTGTTGTAGACCCCCGGCGTCAGCAGCGCGCAGGTGGGGTTTTCGATACCCGCCGGGGCCACGGCGCGCAGGTTTTCCAGCAGCAAATCCGGGTAATGCTGCACCGGACGCACTTGATAGCGGGCGAACAGTTCCGGGAACAGGCGCATCATCATCTTCCGGTCTTCGATCATGTAGGAGACGCCGGAAGGCACGCGCAGATTGTCTTCCAGCACATAGAACTCCCCCGCCTCCGCCCGCACCACATCCACGCCCGCGATGTGGGCGTAAATCCGCCCCGGCACGTCGACGCCCTGCATTTCGGGCCGGTACTGGCTGTTTTTCAGTACCGGTTCGGCGGGAATGCGCTTCGCCCTGAGAATTTCCTGCCCGTGATAGACATCCCACAAAAACAGGTTCAGCGCCCGCACCCGCTGACGCAGACCCGCCGCCAGCGATTCCCACTCTGTCGCCGGAATGATGCGGGGAATGATGTCGAACGGAATCAGGCGTTCCGTGCCCGCCTCCTCGCCATACACGGCAAAGGTAATGCCCACCCGGCGAAACGCCAGATCGGCCTCGGCGCGTTTGCTGGCGATGCGCTCGGGCGCGGTTGCGTTGAGCCAGTCCTCATAAGAACGATAATGAGACCGCACGCGCCCATCCGCATCGTGCATTTCGTTATAAAAATTCATGATTTTCCCTGTCTCCCAAGACGAGCCTACCGGTTTCCATACACACAGCATGGGCCGTGCCAACCCCAACGCTCCGCCCCGTCCCGCCTGTCCAGCAGGCATTTTGAGCCGCCCCCCGCAAATAAACCCCACGTCTCCCCGACCCTTGGGACGCATCATCGCACTATTTTGGTGCAAAGCGGGGATTATGCGGAAAAGACGCACCAGAACAGGGGGCGCTTTGCCGCCCGCCGCAAAAATACCCCGCTTCCCCCTCTTCGCTTGCCGCGCCGTGCCGTATCATTGGCCCCTTCCTTTTCCTGATGCCTCGCCATGACTGCCACAAAATCCTTCTCCCTGTTTTTATGCTCTGCCCTCTGTCTGTTGCTGGCCGCCTGTGGCCCGGTGGAGGATACCCGTCCCGGACAACCGGTCGCGCATCGGCAGCAGGCGTTCAAGGATATTTTGCTCAGCTTCGAGCCGATGGGCATCCAGTTGCGCGAGCAGCATTACGAAGCGGAAAGTTTTTTGAAATACGCGCAGGAACTGGAACAGAAAGAAGCGTCGCCCTGGGCGTTCTTCGGCCCGGAGACCGATTACCCGCCCAGCAAATCCACCCCGGCAGTGTGGGAAAAACCGGACGCCTTCGCCGCCGAGCGGGGCGGTTTTGAGACCGCCGTCCACCAGTTGCTCGCTGCCGCCGAAAGCCGGGAACTCACCCAAATCCAGCCCGCCTATCAGGCCGTGCAGGAACATTGCCGTAGTTGCCACAAGGCGTTTCGGAAATAGGCATGTCGCGCCTCAGGGGTAACAAGTTGGGCAGATGAGGGGCGTTGCCCAAACTGATAGGGACTCCCAAAATTCGCATCCTTTTGCCATTCGTGGTGAGCCTGTCGAACCATAAACGGCAAAAAGAGTCCCTTTGAGAAGCTCAGGGCGAACGGTATTCTTGCGCCTTTTCTTATAGCGTTCAAAGGGGATTCGCGGGGATAATAGGCTTTTTTGTCAAAAGCATTTTCATGGCCTCTGATTTTCTCCTTGCCCTGCAACACGCCCTTGAACCTTTGGCGTCCCGTTTTCATGTCGAGGTACTGGAAGAATGCGCTTCCACCAACGCCCTGTTGCTGGAACAGGCCGGGCAAGGCGTTCCTTCGGGCAGCGTGCGAATCGCAAAACGCCAGACTGCCGGACGCGGGCGGCGTGGGCGGGTCTGGGTTTCCAGCCCGGAAGAGAGCCTCACCTTCTCGCTCCTTTGGCGCTGGCGGGGCGAGGCGGCGCGGCTCTCCGGGCTGAGTCTGGCGCTGGGGCTGGCGCTGGTGCGGGCGTTGGAAGGCTTCGGCGCAGCAGGATTGCGATTAAAATGGCCCAATGATGTGCTGTATGCCGCGCCGAACCGAACCGCCGCCAAGCTGGCGGGCATTCTGGTGGAACTGGCGAGCGGGCCGCAGGAGACGGCGGTGATCGTCGGCGTCGGCCTCAATCTGTCTGCGCCCTTTGTCCCGGAACAGCCGGTGGCCGGTCTGGCGGAGTGCCTCTCCCGTCTCCCGGAACGTCCCGCCCTGCTGGCGGCGCTGCTGAAGGAAATGGCGGACATCCTGGAACAAGTCGAAACCGCAGGTTTTGTGGCGCCCTTGCGGCAGGAATGGCAGGCGCGGCACCTCTGGCAGAACCAGCCGGTGCGTCTGCAAGAAGAAGGGAAGTTGCTGGCCGAAGGCGTCTGCCGGGGCGTTGATGAGACCGGGGCGCTGTTGCTGGAGACCGCCACGGGCCAACAGCGCTTCATGGCCGGAGACTTGAGCTTGCGTGCGGGAGGCGTCTCCCAATGATTGCCTGTTTTGATGCGGGAAACAGCCGCCTGAAATGGGGGCTGGCTGATAAAGAAGGCTGGCAGGCGCAAGGGGCGCTGGAATGGTCGCATCTGGAAACCCTGCGCGACATTGTGCTGGACTGGCTGTTGCTCGACCAGATTTTTCTGGTCAGCGTCACGCGGCCCGAGGTGGAAATGGCGCTGGCCGCAGCCCTGAGCACCCTGCTCCCCGGCGTGCCGCTGGCGCGGATTCTGTCTTGCGCTTCGGCCTGCGGCGTCACCAATGGCTACCGCGACGTCGAGCAACTGGGCGCGGATCGCTGGTGCGCGCTGCTGGGGGCGCGGGCGCTGGAATCGCGCCCCTGTCTGGTGGTCAATGCTGGCACGGCCACCACCATCGACTCGCTGGATGCCCAGGGGTATTTCATGGGCGGCATGATTCTCCCCGGCGTCAATATGATGAAAAGCGTCCTCTCCTACGGCACGGCGCAGTTGCCCAGAGTGGATGCCCATCTGCACGCGGAATTTCCCCAGGAAACCCGGACGGCCATCGCCACCGGCTGTCTGGAAGCACAGGCGGGCGCGATCGAGCGGGCCTTCGCACGCCTGCCGGACGCGGCCTGCTGCGTACTCTCCGGCGGCGCGGCTCCTCTGATCGAGCCTTTTCTTCGCATCCCGGTGCGCTCCACCCCCTATCTGGTGCTGGAAGGGCTGCGCCGTCTGGCGCTGGAGACGCCCTGAGCGTTTTGGAACAGGAAGGAATTCCTCTCTTTTTGCACAGTGATGCCGAACCGAATACAAACGCCCCTGCGAAAAAGATCATATATGTTCCTGCAAAAAGAGGACATGATATAGCCGTTCCCATAATTTTCCGTTCATGGTAAGCCGGTTTTTCCCGGTCATGGTGAGCTTGTCGAACCATGCCCTTCAACAGGGCTTCAGGGCGAACGAGCGGATGGATTATTATGGGAACCGCTATACAATACTTCCTTCCCCAACCCCACTCAAACCCCCCGATGGACACCCTCCGCATCCGTGGCGCACGCACGCATAATCTCAAGAACATCAGCCTTGATCTGCCACGCAATCGGCTGATTGTCATCACCGGGCTTTCCGGTTCCGGCAAGTCGTCGCTGGCGTTTGATACGTTGTATGCCGAGGGGCAGCGGCGCTATGTGGAGTCGCTTTCGGCCTATGCCCGCCAGTTT
>JAITNI010000297.1 GCA_031290535.1 Zoogloeaceae bacterium | reverse complement strand
CATACGAAAGTTTTGACAGGAAGAAAGACAGAAAAAGAAGGATTGTACCGGGAACGCCCCCGAAGGCGGCGATTAAAAGACCGACGACTTCACTCCGCCGCTTGCGCCGAAGACGTTTGGGACGGGGAACGCAAGGGGGTTTCTAAAAATTGCGGCGGCTCGAACAGGGAGCGGATGAGAACCTGTTTGATTCGGGGTTGGTCGGGCACGGCAAACAGGACGGGGTTGAGCAGTTCTTCAAAAATGCCGCGTAGGCTGCGCGCCCCGGTTTTGTATTCCTGGGCGATTTCGGCGATCTGCAAAAAAACGGCGGGGGCGATGCCCAATTGCACGCCTTCCTGCGCCAGAATGGCCTGAAACTGCCGGTAGAGGGCGTTTTTTGGCTCCACCATGATGCGGGCCAGCATTTCCTTGGTGAGCGGCTGCACCCGCACCACAACAGGCAGACGTCCGGTGAATTCGGGAATCAGGCCGTATTCAAACAGATCGGTTGGCTTCACCCGGCTGTTGAGGCGCTCCAGAATATTCTCGTCATCGCCCTGCGTCGTGGAAATAAACCCAAAACTGTGCGTGCGGGCCATGATGCGCTCCAGCCCGACAAACGCGCCGCCGCAAATAAACAGGATGCCTCCGGTATCCATCACCAGGCCATCGCTCAACCGCACCGGGTAGCCTTCCATGATTTTCAGCAGGGCATGCTGGACGCTCTCGCCCGACACCACATGCGAAGTCCCCGCGTCACTGGCTTTCAGCTTGTCGATTTCATCAATAAAAACAATGCCTTGCGAAGCCCGCTTGAGGTCGCCCCCGGCGCGTTCCAGAAGACGCGCCATGATGGCTTCAATCTCCTCGCCAACATACTGGGTCTGCGCCAGCGACGTGGCGTCGGCGGTCACAAAGGGGACTTCCAGTTGCCGGGAGAGGGTTTCGCACAACAGGGTTTTGCCGCAGCCAGATGGCCCCACAATCAGCACATTGCTTTTGTCCATCGTCACCATGCCAGTGGGGTCGGCCTCGGCCAGCGCGAGTTTGCGATAGTGGGTATACACCGCCACGGCCAGCACCCGCTTGGCCTCTTCCTGACCGATCACATACTGGTTCAGGTAGCGGACAATGTCGCTCGGTTTGACATGGGCGGGGTTCAGGGGGGAATGTGGGTCAGTCATGATAGCGCGGGACTACGCCGCTTCCCAGCGCACAACCTCGTCGAGATCATAGAGCGTCGTCAGCGCCCGCAGGCTTTGGGGGGGGTGCGTAAAGCGCAGCACGCCGCCCGCAGCGTGCGCCAGACGCTGCCATTCCAGCAGCACGGCCAGACCGGAAGAATCCGCCTGTTCGACGCCCGACAGGTCAACCTCCCGCTCGCCCGCGCCCAAATCCCGCCCCATTTGCAAAAGCTGGACAGCATTCGCCAGCGTCATGGGAAGTTGCACCTTGAGGGGTTCCTGGGCTGGCATCCGGCTTACCTTTTCTGGGCGTCCTGCGCTTTTTTTTCCAGCGCCCTGTTCTTGTCGGCCAGCGATTGAATCAGGCCGTCGATACCGCCATTCCGCACTTCCTGCGCGAAGGTGTCGCGGTAATTGGTGACGAGGCTGACGCCCCCCACCACCACATCATAGACTTTCCAGCCGCCGTCCTTGCCCTTGTCGACCAGATTCAGGCTGTAATCCAGCTGGATGGGACGCCCGCCGGGCTGGAGCACTTCGGTACGCACCAGCACATCGGTTTCCTCAGGCTGCATCGTAAACGGTTTGTAGCGCACGGTCTGGTCACGGTAGGAAGAAAGCGCGTTGGAATAGGTTCGCACCAGCAAATCCCGGAACAGGTTTGTCAGTTGCTCTTTTTGTTGCGGCGTCGCCTTGTTCCAGTCACGACCCACGGCCAGCGAGGTCATGCGGTTGAAGTTGAACGAGGGCAACACCTTGGCCTGCACCAGCGCGATGGTCTTCTGGCTGTTGCCATTCTGGATGTCCTTGTCCTGACGCACGGTCTTTAACACGTCGTCCGTGACACTTTTGACCAGCGCGTCCGGGGTCAGCGCCTGCGCCAGCGCGACGCCGTTCGAGACCAGACCGGTTGCCATGAACATCAAAAAAGTCAGCACAAAAAAACGTTTCATTGAAAAAACTCCTGATTCCTAGCGGTTGTTGTTGTAATCGTCATCGTCTTCCACGGGGCGGGGCGGTACGCCATCGTTAATCAGGGCGGCGCGGCGTTGCTGGTAGGCGGAACGGATGTAGGCGTAGCGATCCAGCGCCGCCTCATCAATGACCGTATCAACTGGCAGCAGGTTGGCGCGGGTCTTGACGAAGCTCAGGACGCCCAGGCTGTTCCGCAGGACGGGTTTATCCTCCACCTGCTGCCAGAGGGGATAGGTGTATTGATCGACGCCCCAGCCCACCAGATCGCGGGCATTATTGGGGCCAAGGACGGGCAAAAAGAGATAGGGGCCATCCGGCACGCCCCAGACGGCGAGCGTCTGGCCAAAATCCTCATTGCCTTCTTCCAGCCCCAGCTCGCTGGCAACGTCAAAGAGGCCGAAAATGCCGACCGTCGAATTAATCAGCAAGCGCCCCAGCCCTGTCAGCCCGTTGGAACCCTTGCCCTGCAAAAAAGCGTTGCCGCTGCGGCTGACTTCCCAGAGATTGCTGTAAAAATTGCCGACGCTCATTTTGGCGGGCAGCGGCACGGCGGCGTCATAGCCTTGCGCCAGCGGCTTCATGACGGCATGGTCGATGCCTTCATGCACCGCGAACATGCTGCGGTTGAAGCCTTCAAGGGGGTCGGTATTTTCTGCCCGGGCGCTGGCGGAAAAGACCGACAGCGCGGCGCACCACGCCAGGGCAAGAGCGGAACGAGCGGGACAACAGGAAGGAGGCAAATTCAGTTTCATGGTTGTGTTTCCTGACCTTCGGCGGCCTTGTTGAACAGGAATTGGCTCACCATTTTTTCCAGAACAACGGCGGACTGGGTTTTGAAAATCGTGCCGTCCGCCGCCAGTTTTTCTTCCTCCCCGCCCGGTTCCAGGCCAATGTACTGGTCGCCCAGCAGGCCGGAGGTGTAGATGGAGGCAAAGGTGTCTTTCGGGAAGACGTAACGCGCGTCGATTTTCATCAGCACTTCGGCCTCGTAGGCGGCGGCGTCGAAACGGATTTCGGCCACCCGGCCCACGACCACGCCCGCGCTTTTGACCGGCCCGCGCACCTTGAGGCCGCCGATGTTATCAAACCGGGCCTTCAGGATGTAAGACTCATCCATCTGTACGCCGGCGAAACTGCCGACTTTTAATGCTAAAAACAACAACGCGCCAATGCCGATGGCGACAAAAAAGCCAACCCAGAGGTCTAAAGTCGTGCGGTTCATGAAAGTTCCCGGAACATGAAAGAGGTCAAGACAAAATCAAGCGCCAGAATCGCCAGCGCGGACGTCACCACCGTGCGGGTAATGGCGCGCGAGACGCCTTCCGCCGTGGGCGCGGAATCATAGCCTTCAAACACGGCGATCAAAGAGACGGCGACGCCAAAGACGGCGCTTTTCAACACGCCATTCAAAATATCGTAGCGAAAATCCACGCTGGCCTGCATCTGCGACCAGAACGCGCCATCATCCACCCCGATGAACACCACGCCAATCAGCCAGCCGCCAAAAATTCCCATCGTCGAAAAAAGCGCCGCCAGCAGCGGCATGGAAATCACCCCGCCCCAGAAACGCGGCGCGACCACCCGCGCCACCGGGTCGACGGCCATCATGTCCATTGCCGTCAACTGCTCGGTGGCTTTCATCAGGCCGATTTCCGCTGTAATCGCCGAACCGGCGCGGGAGGCGAACAACAGCCCCGCCACCACCGGCCCCAGCTCACGCAGCAGCGACAGCGCCACCATCGTCCCCAGCGCTTCGGCGGAACCATAGCGTTGCAGGATTTCGTACCCCTGCAAGCCCAGCACCAGCCCGACAAACAGGCCGGAAACCAGAATGATGATGAGCGACAGTACGCCGGAAAACCAGATTTCCCGCAAGGTCAAGGGATAGCGCCGCAAGGCCGTGCCGGAACGCAGGAGTAGCGCGACAAAAAAGCGGCTCGCCACGCCCAGCCGCCAGACGCGCTCCACCACGCCCGCGCCCAGATGCCGAAGCAGTTCCACGGGATTAAACATGAGCCGCTCCACGTGCCGCCGCAACGCCCAGATCTTCCGCGAAGGGAGGCGCTGGCATGTGGAAGGGGACGGGGCCGTCCGCCTCGGCATGGACAAACTGGCGCACAAAGGGGTCTTCGGAATGGCGGATGTCCTCCGGCGCACCTTCCGCAACCACCTTGCCATCGGAAATAAAATAGATGTAATCCACAATCACGAGGGATTCCTGAATGTCGTGCGTCACCATGATGGAGGTCGCGCCCAGCGCGTCATTCAAGCGCCGGATGAGCTGCCCGATGACGCCGAGCGAAATCGGGTCAAGGCCGGTAAAGGGTTCGTCATACATGATGAGCGCCGGGTCAAGCGCCACGGCCCGCGCCAGCGCCACCCGCCGCGCCATGCCGCCGGAAAGCGAGTTGGGCATTAAATCCCGCGCCCCGCGCAGACCGACAGCCTCCAGCTTCATCAGCACCAGATTCTGAATCAGCGCCTCCGGCAAATCCGTATGCTCGCGCAGCGGAAAGGCCACATTGTCGAATACCGAGAGGTCAGTAAACAGCGCGCCAAACTGGAACAACATGCCCATGCGCCGCCGCAGCGCATACACCTCGGCCTGCCGCATTTCATTGACCACCGCCCCATGCACCCGCACCTTTCCTGCCGTGGGCCGCAACTGCCCGCCAATGCAGCGTAGAAGCGTGGTCTTGCCGCACCCCGAACCGCCCATGATGGCCACCACCTTGCCCTTGGGAATCCGCATGTCAATCCCCCGCAACACCGGCTTGCCGCCGTAGTCGAATTGCAGATTCTCGATCTGAACCAGAAGGTCTTCGGACATGGGAATGAAGGATTCTTGAAGCACGAAAGAGCTGCATTCTACCAGAGGTTCGGGGGGTGTTCGGTCAAAATCAATTCCAACACCAATGCCCGCGACGGGCTGGAGTATAATCTCCCGTTACCATCCACCCCTCAAAGGAATCCGCCATGAATGCCCAGAACGGCTATGACATTGAAGATCTGCAACCTGGCATGAGCGCCAGTGTGGCAAAAACCATCACCGAAACCGACATCGTGCTGTTTTCCGGCGTGTCGACCGATACCAATGCCGTGCATCTGAATGAAGAATTCGCCAAGACCACTATGTTTGGCGGACGTATCGCGCACGGGATGTTGTCTGCCGGGTTGATTTCCGCCGTGCTCGGCAACCGTCTGCCCGGCCCCGGCACCATCTACATGGGGCAAACCCTGAAGTTCAAAGCGCCCGTGCGCCCCGGCGATACCGTCACCGCTACCGCCACCGTCAAGGAAGTGGTGGTCGAGAAAAAACGCGCGGTGCTGGAAACCGTGTGCACCGTCAATGGCAAGGTGGTGATCGAAGGCGAAGCCACCATGCTGTGCACCAGCAGCAAGGGCTGATTTTTTATCGCCTTGCTGACCTGCCGGGATGATTTTTTCGTCATCCCGGTTTTTTTGTTGCCCTCTTTGCACGCTTCGCCCCATGACCGCACGCGATGTAGAAAATCTTGGCCAAGTCTTCACCCCGCCCGACATTGTGGACTTCATGCTTGGCCTGTGCCGCAACCGGGGCCGGGTACTGGAGCCTTCGGCGGGCGAGGGCGCTTTTTTCCGGGCGCTTCTGGCAATGGGCAAGGAATGCGTCGCCCTTGAAATCGACGCGCGCATCGCCCCGCCGGGGGTTCGGGTGGAAGATTTTTTTGCCTACC
>JAITNI010000260.1 GCA_031290535.1 Zoogloeaceae bacterium | reverse complement strand
CGCCGCCGCTTCCAGCACATGCGAGCTGAGACCCTGGGCGCGTAAATCTTCCAGCGCGTGCGCGTAGACCGGCAGGGCGGCAAAGAGCGCCGGTGGAAATTTCAGCTCCGGCGGCAATTGGCCGGAGAATAGCAGGTTGATGAGACTGGCCGACAGAGCCTGGCGGGATGGGCCTGTGTCGCTCCCGGAAGGAAGATCTGAAAACCGTTCGCCCTGAGCCGGGTCGCTGGGCTTCCCGTTCCCCGCCGGCGCAAGACGCAAAATCGCGTCATGCAGAACAAAGGCATTAGTGGCGCGGGCGTCAAAATGCACAATCAGGGCGCGGGCGCGCGGATTGAGCCGCGCCGAACGCACACCGGGCAGAGCTTCAATCTCTGGCAACAGCGCAAACAGCATTTGCGCCTTGCCGGAAAAGACATAGCGAAAACGCACCCGTCCGGTAATGGAATGCGCGATGTCCAGCGCGGCGAAACAACACGCCGCCGAAGCGCCCTCCTCCGTCCCGCTCATGCGTCCGCCGGGGGTTCCGCGCCGAGTTCGGCCTGAATGTCCGCGAATTGCTCTTTGAGTTCTTCCACCGCGCCCGCCGCGCCAGTGTAGAGCTTGAGGCCGGTTTTGATAAGACTGGCGCGGATGGTTTCATCGGATTGCTGATAGGTCGCCGCCGCGCCGAGCGCCAGACCGAGCAGGAATTTGTCGCGCCCCTTCTTGGGCAGCACTCCGGCCAAACCGCCAAAAAGCCCCGTTCCGGTCGCGTTGTTGCCCGCAACAAAATTGTTGCCGCCGAACGCGCCAAACTGCGCGGCGTTCTTGCGGCGCTTGTCCTTGTTTTTTTTCTTTGCCATGTTTTTTTACTCCTTGTGAGAAACAGAAGACAGCAGACGATCCAGCGCATACACGCCCGCCGCGCCGCCCGCGATTGCCGCCAGCGCCGTGACGTAGTCCCGCCGCTCGACCGCCTCGCCCGCCGCCACGCCCGCAACCAGCGCCGCGCCGTACAGGGTGGAGGTACGCAGCACACGGGCGCTGCCCAGCGCCTTCAGGGCGGAGTTGGGATTTCCCGACCGGGAGTCTTCTACCGCCGCCACAAGCGCGTAACTGAAGAAGCCGCGCACAAAATCATTGCTTATGCTGGACAGATTGAGACTGCCGCGCTTTTTACGCCCGTTTGTTTTTTTGCGGCTGTTTTTCATTTCGGGGCCGCTTTCGCGCGGGTTTTTGCGGCGGCCGCCGGAGCGCCTTTACGCACGGACGCGGATTTGGCGGCAGCCGGTTTTGTAGCCGAGACGGCGGCAGAGGCTGTCGCCGCTTTCGTCTCAGGCGCAGGCGTTGCGCCCACCTGTGTGGCGTTCAGCTTGTCGCGCAGATGCGCCGAGGAGGAGGCCAGCGCGTCCAGACCGGAAACGGCGGCTTGGCGCAGGTTGTTTTGCGTGGCAAGGCCAGAGGCGCGCAACTTTTGTCTGGCGTCCCCAAGCCCGGCGCGAAGGCGTCCGCTTTTGGCCACTTTGACCGCCACAACACCGGCAACCAGACCGGCAATGAAAGGATAAATCGGCATGACACGCTCCTTGACAGGGCTATTGTGAATGAAAGTCTGCGGCAGATTTTAACGCGATTTGCGAAAAACCCCGCAACAGACATTGGCGCAAACTTTGCGCTTCGGGCGAGGACGTTTCCTGAAACAGATCAACCCAGGCCCGGTCGGGAATGGTGCGCGCCTCATATTCCACCACGCAGGAACGAGCCACCAGATTGGGACGAATGGCGCGAATGCCGGGAATTTGGCCGAGCGCCTGCGTGACACTGGAAAACGCCGCCCCCAGACTTTTGAGCGCAATATCATTACTGGCAGGCGTCAGTTTGAGGCGAATGCGTCCCGGCACCTGATGGGCAATGCGCGTCTGCGCCAGCAATTGCCCCAGCAGGCGGGCGGCGACAGAATCGTTGGGGAAACTCTGAACAACTTCCTGCCGTTCGGGCTGAGGCAGTCGTTGCCCTTGATTTGACAGGGAAGGCCCTTCGACAAGCTCAGGGCGAACGGGGTTATTCAGAGTTCCCCTGGCAAAATCGGTAGCATCAAAACTCATTTTTTGCACCCGCCCTCAGGACAAAATCCGCTGGCGATGCGTCGCCAGATGCACGCCCAACGCGCCGACAAACGCCGCGCCGCTCAAGGCGTGCCAGCGCCGCTTGCCCGCCGCCGCCAGATACAGCGTCGCCCCCAGACTGGCCAACATGCCATATTTGGCATAGCGATTCAGCACCAACATCCGCGCCTGCGCCGGGGCGTACTGTTTGCCCTGTCCAGAAGGGGAACGAACTCCCCCGCGCCAAAATTCCTGCTTCTCCTGCCCGGCTTCCTGTGGCGCGGGGATTTCTTCTAACCCCCCCGCCGAGGCAAAACGCAGCACCGCCGCTTCCATCGCCTCACGCGCCACGGCTTGCGCGTCGTAAACCAGCAACAGGCTGCCAATGCGCGGATTGGCCTCAATCTGGCATCCGGCGTAAAAATCCAGCACCGCCGCTTGCAGCCGCGCCAGTTTTCCCGACGCCACCAGCGCCGGATGCCGAACCCGCATCCGACCGGGGATGGAGGAAACGATCAGGGACATCATGGAAGTTTTCGACAAAAAAGGAATGGAAAGATTCTACAGGAACAACGGGCGTTTTGTCGCCCGCCTACGGAGCAATCGCACGAACGCCCAAACCTCCTGCGCGGAGCGCAGTAAATGATCCTCCCCTGACCAGGCCGAAGGCGAGAGGACAGCCGCAAGGCGGGTTCCGCTTTAGCGGAATGCGGCATAGCCGCACACAAGGGGAGACCGGAAAGGGTTTTCGTTTTGCTCCTCCCCTGACAAGGAGAGGCCGGGAGGGGTTTTTAGGGCGGTGGCAATCTGAACGCCCCCAAACCCCCCTCAATCCCCCCTTGTCAGGGGGGAAGCCTCATTTGGAACCGCTTGGCCTTGCTCAAGCAAACCGCCTATCAAAGAAGACTGTAGCGGCAAGTCGATGACATAGAGATTCGTGCGATTGCCCTATGGCGTCCTGATCGGTGGATGCTGGATGCGTTCAAACATGGACTCAAGGGATA
>JAITNI010000256.1 GCA_031290535.1 Zoogloeaceae bacterium | reverse complement strand
GACGGCGCGTAGCTGTAGCATTTTTTCGGACAGACCCGGTTGCAGGCGCCGCAGCCGATGCAGTCGTTGGCGTCTTTTAAGGTCATGACCTGGGCGTCGCCGCCATCATCGTCGTCATCGTCGTCGGTGGCTTTTTCAACCAGATCGAGCACATCGCGGGGGCAGACCTTGTAGCAACGGCCACAGCCGATGCAGTCCTCCTGATTGATGCTGGTCACAAATTCGGGCGTCCAGACGAGGCCGCCCAGGGTAAGTCCGGTGATATGGGACATCGGTTTCTCCTTTATCAAGGCAAGGTTGAACAACAAAAAATCAGGGTTGCTGCGCGGCAGCAAGGCGGGCGTTGGCCTCTGCCCAGGACTGGCAGGCATCAAAAGTGGATTGGGCAATGCCGGGAAGTTCCAGATACCCGGCGGGAAGGCGCTCTTCCACCAGATCATGCAATTGCCCCGCCCATTCGGAAGCGATGCGTTTTCGTTTCTTCACTTCCTTGTCCAGTGCGGCCAGTTCTTCTTCGGTCATGACACGCCCCTTACAATCCGGCCACTTCCGGGTAGGTGCCGATGCGCTCCAGTGCCACGGAGAGCAGTTTGTCGGCCTCGTCCTTCATCTTGGAGAGGCTGGCGAAGCCGAAGCGGTGCACATCGCGCAGGGTCTTGTCGATTACCACCAGCTTGCCGACGGTAATCAGGGCGCGGCCAAAACCTTCGTGGGTCAGATGCACCAGTGACACGGCCATCAGATTGCATTCCCGTTCGATCAGCACGGAAACGGCGTTATAAAGACATTTCACATGCGAAATGATTTCCTCGTCCGGGTCGCCGATCAGGGGGATTGCAGCCTTTTTTTCCTTGGTCAGCACAAAGGGGTCGAGGATTTTTTCCGCCGACCAGCCGTTATAGGTGCCGTAGGTGTCGATGGCGTGCATCTGGCGCACCATTTCCTTGATGAAATCGGTGGTGAAAATGGGATCGGTTTCAGTGCTCATGGGAAGACTCCGGGTCAGAAAAAGGAAGGATGGAAAGAGAACAAAGCGCCGGACAGCGCGTTACGGCAAGCCGTGTTGCGCCCAGCGCCAGGAGGAAAAAGAGGAGCGCCCCCACGGCAGCCGCCGCATCACTCCCCCAAGCGCCGCCCCAAAAATGCCCGCAGGCCGCGCCCAGGAGCAGGGCGAAAGCAGGCCAGACATAGCCCAGCAGCGCCAGACAGGACAAACCACTTTCCGGGGCAAGAAGATGCACCGAATCGCCCGCCTGAACGCCGGGCGGGGCGACCAGTTGCAGGACGGGAAGCTCGCGCCGCCGTGCCAGACGGCCAATGCCGCAGGCGCTGCCGTGGGCGCAGCCGCCGCAACCGCTCCCGCCGCCCTCCGTTTGGTTGTCCAGCCGCACGGTCGCTTTGCCGTCGCGGACGACCATCACGGTCGCGCGGACGAGGGGTTCGGATTCGGATTGCATCATCCCTCCCAGCCTTCCGCTTCCATCACTGAAAAACGGTCGGGGGTTGCGGCGCAGTGCTCAGGTGCTTTCGCCTTGGCTTTGGTTGCCAGCGCCCGTTCAACCCAGGGTACGTCGCCTTCGCGCATGGCGATGCGAACATCCAGCAACAAATTTTCAATGCTGTCCGACGCCTCTACCCGAACCGGATGTACGCCCTGCGCCAGAAGCTGCTTGATGACGGATGCGCCAATGGCGCGGATAAACACCGCGTCGCAATCGGCAAGAAAGGAGACCTTGTCGAGCAGCTTCGTCTCGTTGCCGTCCATCTCTTGTTCGGGAAATTCACCGACGCCGCAAAAGGTCGCGCCCACAGGGGTCACGTCATAAAGGACAAACGCTGTCGCCGAGCCAAAATGCTGATTGACCTGTGTGCGATTGTCGGAAGCAAAGGCGATTTTGAGCATGGCGTGGGTGTCTGGCGCTTCGTCAGACTGAAGGGTACGAATAAGCCGCAACCGCCGCCCCGCTTTGGGGGGTGTGGATGCTGGCGCTGCCGGGATGTTCGCTGGCGCGGGCTGTGCCTTGCCAGTACAGGGAGGAATAGGGTTCCGGGTCATGATGTTGGGTTTCTAAAAGATTGGCGAGGTCAAACAGGGCCTGCCGTGAGGCGCGATAGCCCACCCAGGCGCGGGCGTAGCCGCCCAGCCAGTCGTATTGGGGGAAGCCGACGCGCAGGAGGGGCAAATCCAGACGTCGCGCCGTCTCCACGCCGTGAGAATTGGTGAGGAGGAGCTGTGCCGCGTGTTGCCGCGCCAGATGCTCCAGGTCTTCCAGATCGCCGATGGTGACGGGTATCTCCAGCGCCTCCAGTGCCGTCAGGGTTTCCGAGCGTATCGGCGAGACGGCGGCGACAATCTCTGCCCCCATGCCGCGCAAAAACTCGCTTTGCATGAGGAGCAAATCCGGATCCGCCGCCAGCGCCAGACGGGCGAAGCCCAACATGAAATGGCTATCGACCATCGCATCCTGAAGCTGGTCGCGCCAGCGTTCCACCCTGGGCGGCACGCTCTGACCGGAAATTTGCGCCAGCGTTTGCGTGAAGGCGTCGCAGGCGGCCAGCCCCATCAGGCCGGAAAAATGAAAATTGGGGACGCCGGTACGCGCCTGCAACAGCGCCGCCGCCTTGTCGAGTGATTTGCCAATCACCAGCGTCGCAACCGATTCGCCCATCGCGGCGATGTCCGCAGGCGAGACGCCGCCCAGGGTGAGCGCCGAAAATTCCGCTTCGACCAGATGCCCATCCAGCGAATCGGCAATGTCCGGCAACATCACCGGGATCAGGCCAAACGCTGCAATCCAGTCCTTGATGACTTCAATATCCCCCGGCGTCAACATGCTGGAAGCCAGCACATTCACCAGCCGGGGGCGTCGTCCTGGATAACGGGTTTCAGGCACCAGCGTGGTGATGATGGCCTCCACCGCCAGCGCAAAACCAGTTTCCAGACAGCCCGAAAAATCGGGGGTATTGACCGGCACCACGGCCACATCATCATATTGCGGATACGCGGCGCGAAATTCGTACA
>JAITNI010000246.1 GCA_031290535.1 Zoogloeaceae bacterium | reverse complement strand
TCCGCCGCCGGACGTTTGTGGTCTTCCGGGTGAATGCCCCAGGAGAGACCGAAGAATTTTTCCATCAGACCCATCGTGGTTTCCGGTCAGGCAGTCTGCGGTCTGGGCATCACCCAGTGCGGCAGGGTCACGGGTACCGGCACGATCTGGATGGCTTCGGTCGGACAATGCTCGACGCACGCCTCGCAGCCGGTGCAGGCTTCTTTCAGCACGTTATGGATTTGCTTCGACGCGCCCAAAATGGCGTCGGTCGGACAGGTCTTGAGGCAACGACAGCAGCCGATGCACAAATCTTCCGCCACCCGCGCGAGCTTTGGCCCGGCGTCGGCCACCTCGGCAAGATTGAGGCTGACCCCCATTTTTTCCGCCAGCGCCAGCGCCACCACCCGACCGCCGGGCGGGCAACAGGCGGGCGAGGCATTACCCGCCAGAATCGCCGCCGCCGCGCCGGAGCAGCCGGGAAAGCCGCACTGGCCGCAATTGGTGCCGGGCAGGATCGCCTCCAGTTCCACGACGCCGGAATCGGCCTCCACCGCCAGCAGTTTTCCGGCGATGCCCAGAATCAGTCCCAGCGCGGTGCCCAATATCGTCAGGCTCAACAGGGCGGCAAGCATCGCATTCTCCTAGACGCTCAAGCCCGCAAAGCCCATGAAAGCAAGGGCCAGCAGGCTGATGGTGATGAAGGCAATCGGCGCGCCAGAAAACGCGGCGGGCACGCGGGAAAGCGCGATGCGCTCGCGCAGCCCGGCGAAAATCATCAGCACCAGGGTAAAACCGACGGCGGAGCCGAAACCATAAGCGATGCTCCAAAAAAGGCCGTAACCCTGTTGCACATTGAGGAGCGAGACGCCCAACACCGCGCAGTTGGTGGTAATCAGCGGCAAATAAATGCCAAGAGATTGATAAAGGCCGGGGCTGCTCTTCCTGATGAACATTTCGGTGAATTGCACCACCGAGGCGATCACCAGAATGAAGGTGAGAATCCGCAGATATTCGAGGCCAAGCGGCACGAGCAGCCAGTGTTCCAGCATCCAGCTTGCGGCGGCGGCGAGCGTCAGCACAAACGTGGTCGCCATGCCCATGCCCACGGCGCTCTCCAGACTTTTGGAGACGCCCATCACCGGACAGAGGCCGAGAAATTTGATCAGCACCACGTTATTGACCAGCGCGGTGGAGATCAGGAGCAGCAGGAGTTCGCTCATGGGGGTGAAGGAAGAAAAGGACGGATGGTGAGTCCTTTGCAATCCCCATGCCAGCGGATGCCTGCACCAGCATGAAGTCCCTTCATGCGCCATTGAATGCGGATTCGGCACGGTTTTGTGCAAGGCCGCACCAAAACAGGGCGCTCCCTTCCCGGTGTCGATGTCGCAAATCCGACAAGGTTTTGTGGAAGACCCGCCAAAACCCCGGACATCAGGCGCAAAGGGCGGGGAAAAAATTTGGTGGCATGGAATCTGCTGAATCCCCATCATGAATTCCAGTGATCTTTCCTCCATTTCCCCGCCGTTACCTGTTCCTGTCGGTCTGCCTTCGCTCATGACCGCCATCGTGGAGGCCGCGCCCATCGCGCTGGCGCTGCTCGATGCAGAGGGGCAGGTGATTCTGGATAACCGCGAATACCGCAAGCTCGTTGCCGATCTGGGCGCAGCAAATTCGACCCAAACGGCAACCCAGACGGCAAAGCAGTTGCTGGAAATGGCGTTGCCCGACGGGTTGAACAAGGATGCCCACGCCCCCTTTTCGGCGCGGGAACTCCGCCTTGACGCGCCCGGCGGCAAAGGGCCGCGCTGGCTCTCCTGTTCGGCGCGGCTCGTGTTTGTCCCGGAGGAGGAGCGCGCGCCCCCCTGCCTGCTGCTGGCGGTGAGCGACATCAGCGCCTTGCGGCAGGAACAGGAAAAAGTACGACTGGCGGCGCTGCGCGGCCTGATGGTGGAAGAAGAACACGCAGAAGTGCTGCGCGAGAGCCTTTCCGCTGCGCTCTTCCGGCTGGAAGAGCCGTTGAATGTGATGCGCTCGGCGATTGGAATGCTGAAGACCCGCGAACCGGCCATGTCCGGCGCACTGGCAGAGGCGCTGGCGGAAGGCCGCGAGCGGCTGGAAGAGCTGCGTCAGTTGATCCCCCCGGATACCCACGAGGCGGTGACGCCAGTCAATCTCAACGAAGTGCTGCGCGATGTGCTGGATGTGTGCATCCCGCGCCTGCTCGCCAACAGCATCACGATCAACTGGCGACCCGCCGCGACGCTCCCCGCCATCCTGGGGCGTCCGATGCAACTGCATTCGCTCATCAAGGCGCTGGTCGATAACGCCATCGAGGCGGTTTCCCAACGCGGCTGCACCACCCGCGACATCGCGTTTGCTACCACCCGTTCGGGGGATTATGTGCAGATTGCCATCGACGACCACGGGCCGGGCATTGCCGCCGCATTGCGCCTGAAGGCGTTCGAGCCGTTTTTCACCACCAAGACCAGTCCGGGGCAACATCTGGGCACCGGCCTTTCCCGCGCCCTGCAAGTGGCAGTCGGCCACGGCGGCACGCTGGAATTGCAGGAGGCGCCAGGGGGCGGTTGTCGCGCACTGGTGGAATTGCCGATGGATGGAAAAACAGGAAGGAGAGAGGAATGAACCTCCCTCCTCACAACAGCGGCTGTTCCGAACGGGCAACCTGCACCCTCAAGACATGCAGTCTCACCCTGTGTGAAACCCACGATCTGCGCGCTTCCCAGATGGATGCGCTGTACCGCATCAGCCAGATTCTGTCGCGCTCGCTGGATTATCAGGAAACCATCCGCGAAGTGCTGCAAATCCTTGATGACGCTGGTCTCAAGCATGGACTGGTGAGTCTGGCGGAGCCGGATGGCAGTCTGCTCACCTTGTTGGCGCATGGCATCGACCCCGACGCGCCCTTTGAGCCGGTACGCCACCAGCCCGGTGAAGGGGTGCTCGGTACGGTCATGGAAAAAGGGCGCACCCTGATTTTGCAACGCGCCGGGAGCGACCAGCGCTTTGCCAACAAGACGGGGCTTTACAATGTGCATCTGCCCTTTATCGCCGTGCCGATCAAGGCGGCGGGCAGCATGAAGGGCGTATTGGCCACGCAACCGGAAATTGAAGACGATCCCCTGCTCGAAGACCGGGCGCATTTTCTGGAAATGATCGCCAACCTGATCGGCCAGAGTCTCAGGCTTTCCCAGCAGGTCGCGCAGGAAAAACGCTCGATGCAGGAAGAACGCGACCTCTTGCGCCGCGCCGTGCGCCAGCAGCACGGCTTTGACAATATCGTCGGACGTTCCACCGTCATGCGGCGCATTTTTGAGCAGATGCGCCTGGTTTCCAAATGGAACACCACGGTACTCATTCGCGGCGAAACCGGCACCGGCAAGGAACTGATCGCCAACGCCATCCACTACAATTCCCCCCGCGCCCGTGGCCCGCTGGTCAAACTCAATTGCGCGGCGCTGCCGGAAACCCTGCTCGAATCGGAACTTTTCGGTCATGAACGCGGCGCATTCACCGGCGCGGTCGGCGCCCGCAAGGGGCGCTTTGAACAGGCCGACGGCGGCACGTTGTTTCTGGACGAAATCGGCGAAATCTCCCCGGCTTTTCAGGCCAAGCTCCTGCGCGTGTTGCAGGAAGGCGAATTCGAGCGCGTCGGCAGCAACAAGAGCCTCAAGTCGGATGTCCGCATCATCGCCGCCACCCACCGCGATCTGGAAGCCGCCGTTGATCGCGGCGATTTTCGCGAAGACCTGTTCTATCGTCTGAACGTCATGCCGCTCAACCTGCCGCCCCTGCGCGAACGCCCGGAAGACATCCCGGAAATCTGCCAGCATCTGCTGGCAAAAATCAGCAACGATCAAAAAAGAAAGCTCACCATCCACGACAAGGCGCTGCGCCACCTGGTCAGCCACGACTGGCCGGGTAATGTGCGCGAACTGGAAAACTGTCTGGAACGGGCGGCAGTGCTTTCCGAAAACGGCGACATCGGCATTGATCTGATCCGCTTTCCCAGCCAGAGAAGTACGCCAAAACCCGCCGCGCCGCGCCCGACAAAGAACGACGATTTCCCCGAACCAGAAAATCCCCCGCCGCCGGACGACGCAAAGAACGGGGAACCCGCAGCCGATGAAGTCTCCGAACGCGAGCGCGTCATTTCGGCGCTGGAACAATCCGGCTGGGTACAGGCCAAAGCCGCCCGCCTCCTCAACATGACCCCACGCCAGATTGCCTATCGCATCCAGACGCTGGAGATTACGGTGAAGCAGTTTTGAGGGGAGAAAGAGGCAGATGGATGTTTCGTTTTAGCTCAGTACGTACAGACCATGCTCCACACCGCCTTCCGTATCAAAACAGCTTTTAATT
>JAITNI010000227.1 GCA_031290535.1 Zoogloeaceae bacterium | reverse complement strand
ACCGGCACAGATAACGCGCTGGACGTGTTTTACAATTTTCGCTTTGGCGGCAAGAAGCGAGAGGAAAACCCCTGAGTCCATCAGGAACACGCCTCTGCGCCCTCCCTTCTACGCTCCCGCAAGAGATCTCTCCCAAGGCAACCGCATAAATCCCCCCGTCTTCACTTCGTCGCCACAGTTCTCTTTGGTGGGCGGCTCACTTGCACAAAGCCAAGCGGTTCCAGAGGGAGCTTCCCCCTGACCAAGCCGAAGGCTGGTTCGCACATTTGTTGCGCTACGCGCAGGAAATTTGGAGCTTCGTGCGATTGCCCTGATTGAACCTCTCAGGCCAAAGCGGGTTGTTCGCCGGTGAGCAGGTACTGAATCAGTTCCCGCGCCGAGCGGATGGCCTTGCCGAAGGGCAGGCTGGTTTTGCCCCGGAAAAAGAGGCCCCGGTCGACGTCGCCGCGCACGGCGGCCAGCAACTGGTTGTTGATGCAGAACTGGCCGTGTTTGGGATTGGCGTCGCGCAGGCCGCAGGAGACGAGGCAGTCCGTGGCCAGCGTGCATTGGTGCTTTTTGGTCTCCGCCGCTTTCATCAAATGACTTTCGCGGGCCAGGTATTTTTCTACCCACGGCGTCAGCACGGCGCGCGCGGGCAGGCCGGCGCAGCTCATGAATTCCACCACGGTTTCCTTGACCGCACCCATCAGCACCTTCTTGAATTCCGGGTGGGCGTCCCCTTCTTCGGTGACGGCAAAGGCCGTGCCCACCTGCACGGCGGACGCGCCCAGACCGAACATTTCCACGACTTTGGCGTGACTGCCCAGCCCCCCGGCGGGAATCAGGGGAATCTTTTCCGACTCCAGCCCCAGATTCTTGAAAATCTGGAACACGCCGGGAATCACCCGCTCGAAGTCAAAACGGCTGTCGGTGACTTCTTCCTTTTTCGCCGCGCCCAGATGGCCGCCCGCGTAGGCGGGATGCTCAATCACGATGGCGTCCGGCAGCCGCCCTTTCCGCATCCATTTTTTCAGAATCAGCATCACGCCGCGCTCGTCGGAAAGAATGGGACACAACGCCACCTGCGGAAAATCCGCCGTCAGTTCGGGCAAATCCAGCGGCAGGCCCGCGCCCATCACGATGGCGTCCGCGCCGGAGGCGCAGGATTGCTGCACATATTCCCGATACTGGGACACCGCCCGCATCACATTGACCGCGATCATGCCGCGCCCCTGGGCGATTTCCCGCGCCTGACGAATTTCCCGATCCAGCGCGATACGGTTCGCCTTCCAGATGGCGGCTTTATTGGCCTCTCTGTCCTTGATGCGGTGCGTCATTTCCATCAGGTCGGGGTGGTGGCAGCGCAGGTCGATGCTGGCGATGGTGCCGACTGCGCCTTCCGCCGCCACCGCGCCCGCCAGCCGGTGCGCCGAAATGCCCACGCCCATGCCGCCCTGCACAACGGGAAGCGCGGTTTTGTTCTTGATCCTGAGCGGAGGAAATGGGGAATGCAGCGGGGACGACGGACAGGGCATGTAGGAACACCGGATTATGAAGGCGAGCAAGAGTACCAGAAAAACCCGCTTTCTGGCGGTATCACGCCTGTTTTGAAAGGAAAAAACAAGGCCGCTCCCGACCGAAGCCAAGAGCGGGCGGGCGCAAAAGCCGCCCTATGTCCCACGCACGACCGCTCACTTTTCCAGCACATAGACGCCCGGCGCGTCGGCCAGCGCCGGATATTTGCGGTTTGAGACGGGCGGCGCCTTGATCTCTTCGTCGCCTCTGGATTTGAGCCACGTCACCCAGTCTGTCCACCAGGTGCCCGACGCTTTTTTCATGCGTTTTTGCCAATCCTCAAAGTGCTCGTTGTAGCGCGGCTCCCCGGCCCAGAACGAACGCTTGGGCGGATTGACCGGCGGATTGACAATGCCCAGAATGTGCCCGGAAGTGGAAAGCACAAAACGCATCGGCGCTTTCACGCTCAGGTATTTGCGAATCCGGTAGCACTGCTTCCAGGGCGCGATATGGTCGTCCTCGGCGGTCACGGCGTAGAGCGGCTGCGTGATGCGGTGCAGGTCAATCGGCTCGCCCGCGATGGTCAGGTGGTCACGCTTGATGAGATTGTTATTCAGGTACATCTCGCGCAGGTAATAGCTGTGCATGGCGTAGGGCATCCGCGTCGAATCCACATTCCAGAACAGCACATCAAAGGGCGGCAGTTTTTCGCCATACAGGTAGCTGCGAACCCAGTAATGCCAGATCAGGCTGTTGGAACGCAACATGCGGAAGGAAGACATCATCTCGCTGCCGTCCAGATAGCCCTTCTTGGCCATTGAGGTTTCCAGGGCGCTGATGCTGGCCTCGTCGATGAAGACTTCAATATCGCCCGGATTGGCGAAGTTGGTGAGGGTGGTAAACAGCGTCCAGTCCTGCACCGGCACTTTGTCTTCGCCGTAATGCTTGTTGGCCCAGGCCATGTAGGTGGAGACCAGCGTACCACCGATGCAGTACCCCACCAGATGCAGCTTGGGCGTCTGGCAGAAATCCAGCACCTTGTCGACCGCCGTGGACACCCCCTCAAGCAGGTAATCGTCAAAGGAGACGCTGGACATCTCCGGCGTGGGATTTTTCCAACTGGTGATGAACACCGAAAAGCCCTGCTCGACCAGATATTTGACCAGACTCTTTTTCTCGTTCAGATCGAGAATGTAATACTTGTTGATCCACGGCGTGACGATCAACAGCGGCGTTGCGTGAACTTTTTCGGTCGTGGGCGTGTAGTGGATGATTTCCAGCAAGCGGTTGCGAAAGATCACCTTGCCCGGCGTAGTCGCCAGCGTCTCGCCCACCTTGAAGGCGTCTTCTTCCACCATCAAAATATTACGCGCCTCGGCGTCGCGCACAAAATTGCGCGCCCCCTGGACAAGACTCTCCCCGTGGCTTTCGACGCATTTTTTCATGGCGACCGGGTTCATCCAGAAAAAATTGGTGGGCGCGACCGCATTCAGCCATTTTCTGAGCCAGAACGCCGCCCGGCGACGTTCCTTGTCGGAAAGGCCCGGCGTCTCGAAAAACATGTCTTCGAGCCGGTGAACAAAGGCCAGATACCACTCCTTGATGATGTCCCAGGTGGGGGATTCCAGCCATGCCTTGTCGGCAAAACGGGCATCGTCCGGGTGCGGATGGATCACGTCCGGCGAAGGCAGGCCAACGGCTCGCCGCGCGATATGCCCCTGCAAGGCCAGCAAGTCACCTGAGAGCGCCGACAGGGCGCGGCGCAGTTCCTGCGGATGCGTCAGCCACGCCATAGAGGCGTTGAGCATGGATGTTGTCACGCCAAAAGGGTCGAGCTGGTTGCTCAGATCCTTACCCATCGTCTCCAGCGGCGTGGGCGAGTCAAGATCAATCCCCTTGTGGTCTTTGGAAGAAGGAACGCCTGCGTTCATGGAAAAAACCTCCTAGGTTGAATTCTCTTTATATCATACCTCAATCCACAGGAGGCTTGATTTCCAGCATGACTAAGGTAGGATGAAGCCTGCTTGCGTTTCACACCACACACCAGAGAGACTTTTGCCATGTTCAAACACATCCTTGTCCCCACCGATGGTTCCGCCCTTTCCCAGGACACGGTGCGCCGCGCCATCAGTTTTGCCAAAGAGAGCAACGCCCGCATCACCGCCTTTTTCGCCAAGCCGGAATTTCCGGTGACGTACATTGGCGAAGGCGTCCTGATCGACCCCACCACGCCGGAAAAATTCTCCGAAATGGCCGACCAGCAGGCCGCAGAAGTCCTCGCCTTCGTCCAGGCCGAATGCGCCAGCGCGGGCGTTGAATGCCAGATCACCAGCGCCACCAGTGACGTCCCCTACGAGGCCATCATTGAAGCCGCCGAAAAACATGGCTGCGACCTGATCTTCATGGCCTCGCATGGCCGCAAGGGCATCAGCGGCCTGCTGCTGGGCAGCGAAACCCACAAGGTGCTGACCCACTCCAAGATTCCCGTGCTGGT
>JAITNI010000146.1 GCA_031290535.1 Zoogloeaceae bacterium | reverse complement strand
CCAGCAATGCCTTGAATTCAGGGGCGGGCACGGGTTTGCTGCATAGATAGCCCTGATACTCATGACATTTACAGAGCGCCAAAAAGTCCAGTTGATCCGTGCGCTCCACCCCCTCGGCGATGGCCATCAGACGCAGTTCGCGGGCCATGCCGAGCACCATCCGCACGATGGCGGCATCGTCGATGCTGGTGCACAAATCGCGGATGAAGGATTGGTCGATCTTGATCTTGTCGACGGGAAACCGCTTCAGGTAGGCGAGGCTGGAATAGCCGGTGCCAAAATCGTCGATGGAGAGCCGCACGCCCAGCGCCTTCATGCGGTTGAGCGTATCCACCACCAGTTCCGGCTCGCGCATCAGGACGCTCTCGGTAATTTCCAGTTCCAGCCAGCCCGGTTCCAGCCCGGAGGCTTGCAGGGCGTGCGTGATGTGCCCGACCAGCGCTTCGTCCAGAAACTGCACGGCAGAAAGATTGACGGCCATGACGATGGGTTGCAAGCCCTGATCCTGCCATGCCTTGTTCTGGCGACAGGCTTCTTCCAGTACCCACTTGCCGATAGGCAGGATGAGGCCGGTTTCTTCGGCGAGCGGGATGAAATCCAGCGGCGGAATCAGACCCTGTTCGGGATGAATCCAGCGCAGCAGGGCTTCGCAGCCGACAATGCGGTCATCGGAAACGCTCACTTGCGGCTGATAGTAGAGACGTAGTTCCTGCCGTTCCAGCGCTTCGCGCAAATCGGTTTCGCGGTGCAGGCGGGTCACCAGCTTCGCGTTCATGTCCGCAGAGAAAAAGCGGTAGGTGTTCGGGCCGATTTCATGCGCCTGGTGCATGGCGGTATCGGCGTTCTGTAACAGAACCTGGGCCGTGCGGGCATCTTCGGGCGCCAGACTGACGCCGATGTTGCTGTGGCAGATCATGGACTTGCCCTCAATGACCACCGGTTTGGAGACCGTGGCCATCAGTTTGCGGATGATGCTTTCCACCCCCCCGTTCGGATCAGTCATGCCCGCCAGAATGCCAAACTGGTTGTCGCCCAGACGCCCGACAATATCCTGCCCGCGCAACAGCCGCCGGATGCGCTTGCCGATACGGCGCAGCAGGTAATCCCCCGCCACGCGCCCATAAGCGTCATTGATGCGGCTCAATTGCGCCAGTTCCAGCACCAGAAGCACGCCCCCGCCGCCCTCGGCCAGATATTCCTCCACGCTGTGAACAAAACCGTTCCAGTTGGGAAGTCCGGTCAGCGTATCCACGTTCGTCAGCACCTTGATATGCGCCTCTGCCGTCTTGCGCTCGGCAGAATCATGGTTCATGAACATGATCCAGTTTTTCTTCTCTGGCTGCTCGCCGGGGAGGGCAAGGATGCGGCACTCCACCACCAGCTCGCCGCTTGCCTGATTTCTGCTGCGGAGCCAGATTTCACCGCTCCACATATCCTGGCTCTGCAATTGCTGGAGAAGGGTGCTGGTAAATTCATCGTTATAACGGCTGGAGAAAAACGCATTCGGAACACGCCCGAGCAGTTCTTCCTGACTGTAGCCCACCATTTGCGCGAACGCCGGATTGACCACCATGATTTTCTTGTGCTCATCCAGAATCAGCAAGCCTTCCCGGTTATAGTCGAAGACACGGGCAATCAGGAGTTGCCGGGACTGGGCCTCGTAACGATCCGTCAGTTCCCGCGCCACGCCCGCCAGACCGCGGATCTGGCCTTCATCATTGAACACCGGCACGCGCCGGATTTCATAGGGCAGTTTCTCCGCGCCTCCGAAACGAAGCCAGAACACCTGCTGCGTGAGCTGCCCCTGTTTCAGAAGCGCCTGCCGCCCTTCTCTCATGCTCGGCGCTTCCTCGGGCGTAAAGATCTCGTCAATCGGGTGATGGGTCATGTCGTCAGGCTTGTTGCCTTTTCTGGCGCAGAAGGCTTCGTTGACCGCCAGACAGCGGCCTTCCAGATCAATGAGCCAGACCGGATCCGGGATGGCATCCAACAGCGCCCGCCATTCGCGGGTTTTGTTGGCAACCTCCCGGTTGAGCCATTCCGCATGCATTTCCACGGCGCGGTAGCGCAGCCGCCAGTGACGCGCCAGAACCATCAGCATCACCGTGATGATCGTGCCGAGCAGCAGATAGATGACCGCCCGCTGCCGCCATTCCGCCAGCACAAGGCGCTTTTCCTTCCCCACTGTGACCACGAAGGGCAAATTCACCTCGCGCATGTCACGATAATAAAAAAACCGCTCCCGCCCATCCAGCGGGTCTGGCGACATAAAACCGCCCTCCGTCTCGCTACGCTTCAGCAGAGCGGGAAGCACGGTACCCTCCAGCCGTTTGCCGATAGACTCCGGTATGGCGGGCCAGCGGGTCACCATTTCCAGAGTGCGGCTTCTCAGCACCACGACGTCGCTCGGCGGAAAGTCCAGATCGCGGGCAAAATCCTCAAAAAACGAGCAGAGCACCGAGGCGAACACAATCCCGACAAAACGCCCCTCTGCATCCTCAAGACGACGCGCAAAAATGACAACCCAGTCGCCCGTCACCCTGGATTGCACCGGCGAGGAAATGACCAGCCCCGCCGTGGGATCATCCCGCAAACGCTGAAAATAGGGCCGATCCGCAATGTTGGTGGCCAAATCCTGCTCTTCGCTGTTGAAAATATAATCGCCGTTGACGTTGGCGACCCGAAAACCCAGAATTTCGGGAAACAGGAAGCGCCCCTGCCGGATATTGGTCTGAATGCCCTCGTGATTGACCCCCTCGGCAATATCCTGCTGAAAATTCACGACAAAACCGAACAGCCGCACATCCATTTTCTGGCTCACGGAGAGCATGTGGCCTTCCAGCAGCTTGGTCATGACGCTGGACATGCGTCCCGCATCGCGCAGATCGGCCTTGTAGGTTCTGGTCAGGTCGATTGCGACCCAGCCCCACATCACCAGCCAGAGCAAAATGATGGTGAGTAAACTACTGATACGCGGGCGTTTTTGAGAGGTCATTACGCTTCTTCTTCTTTCACGGTTTGCAGTTCTGCCGCCACGCGGCTTTTGCAACAGCCAACCCGGCGCACCAGGCCGCGATTTTAGCAGGATTCATCCTGAATGCAATAGTGTTTTCAGCATCAAGGTAGGCCACCGCATTAATCCCTTCGTCATTCGCGGATACTATCCTCAGCAGGAAAGAGCCTGCCGGGGGCATTTGATTATGTACGGGAATGACGATAAACCCTGGGCATCAAGGCTGCGTGAAATTCTCCGGCATTTTGCGCCGAAGTTGGCATGACACCCCTCCAGCCTCTTCTTACCCGGCGCTGAGTTCGGTCATGTCATGCGCCCAGGCGAGCGCCTCAAAAACAGCGGTATTGACCGTTGGCGCAGACAGCCCCAGAGAGCTGGCCTGCTGGGCGATGGTTTCGGGAATCATCTGTTCGCAGGCTTCGGCCAGCGCGAGAAATCGGGCCAGCACCCCCTCCCGGCGCACCAGCGCGAGGCGGATTTCCTCGGGAATCTGAATTTGTGCCGTCAACTCGGACAGTGACTCGCCCATCAACTGATCGAGCAGGGAAAACAGCCCGGTGAGAAACAGGGCGTCTTCCGCGCCCTCTGCGTCTACTTTTTTGCCCAGTCTCTCCATCAGCGCCGCGCGCGAGAGCGCCTGTTCGGTCAATGCCCATTCGTAATAGCCGGGGTCGCTGACGTTGAAGAGCAGGAAAGAAAGCCAGCGGTACAAGGTATTGCGCCCCAGAATCGTCATTGCCTGATCCAGATTCGTAATCTCGTGCCGCAGCCCCAGCGCGGGCGAATTGACATAGCGCAGCAGGCGGTAGGAGAGTACTGGGTCTTGCTTCAATTCCTGCGTCAGCGCCGATGTTTCCGCGTCGTGGCGCAGGCGGTTCAAAAGCTGCATGATGCGAAGCCGGTTCATGGCGCTTTTGGAGACCTTGCCTGGCTCCCGCTGGTTGATGAACGGCCCCCGGAAAAAATCAAACCCCAGACGGTAACAACGCTGAAAATCCTCCGGCGTTTTCAGGTCGCTGGCGATCAGGCGCAGGGGTTCAGCGGCGGATTTGGCCTTGGCGACGGACTGGATGGCTCCCTGCCGAAACCCGGTCAGCAGCGCGCCGGAATCCTCCTCTGTGGAGTCTGACCAGGACATCTGCACAAAATCGACATGCGGCAGCAAGTCAAGCCATCGGGCTTCCCGCAACCAGCACGGCTGCCACTTCAGGCCAATCTTCGCCCCGTGGGCGCGAAACTGCCCGGAAACGGCAATCACCTCGTCTACCCCCGCTTCGGTGAGCAACTCATTTTCCGGGAACGCCAGCGCCAGCGCTACATTTTGCCGGGGCAGACGGGATAACAGCGGATGCGTCAGCGACGCAGAAGAAATTTCCAGCAGCGCGATCCGCGCCCCCGGAAAAACCTCCGCCGGCAGTTCGACCAGATGACGCAACAGCACATCGTCGCAATACTGGCGCACCAGCGCCCGCTTGTCCATGAAGCGCGGATGCAGGTGCTGCGGATGGCAAAATTCGTAGCCCACAATTTTCTGGTCGCGCCCCAACAGGGCTTCGCGGCACAAAAAGGCGGACGAGAGATTGGCCTCGGCGCGAGTGTCCGCGTCCGCGTCCGCATTCGCTGCTGCGTTTGCTGCTACATTTGCGCCCTCCTCCGGCGCTGGCGTCGCCCCTGCCCTGCCCTGCAAAGGCCGCGATTGCGCCGGAGGGGCGGTTGACTCTTTTTCAGACGCTACCCCGAACCCGCCAAAAAGTTTGCGAAAAAAACCGGTCATCTTGAACTCCCTCCTTCCCGCCAATTTGCCAATGTATTTGCCAGATTGTGTCTGCTCTCCCCGACAAAAGCAAGCCAGCGCCTGAAAAGCCCAAAAAGCCCCCTAGTCCGGCGTCTCTCCCACCCCGGCCTGATGCGCCTGCTGGTCGGCCCAGTAGCTTGAGCGCACCATCGGCGCGCAGGCGGCGGCCACAAACCCCATCTCTGCTGCGGCGGCCTCGAACATTTTGAAGGTTTCCGGCGGCACGTAGCGAGCGACGGGCAGGTGGTGGCCGGAGGGGGCCAGATATTGACCAATGGTGAGCATCTCCACCCTGTGCGCGCGCAGGTCGCGCATAACCTCCAGAATTTCCGCGTCGGTCTCTCCCAAACCCACCATCAGGCCGGATTTGGTGGGAATATCGGGATAGCGCACCTTGAAGTCGCGCAGAAATTGCAGGGACAGGGCGTAATCGGCCCCTGGCCGCGCCGCTTTATAGAGGCGCGGCACGGTTTCCAGATTGTGATTGAGCACATCGGGCAGGCTTTGTCCCAGAATCTCAAGCGCCAGCGCCTGACGACCACGGAAATCAGGCGTCAGAATTTCGATCTGCGTCGCCGGGCTTTTTTCGCGCACGGCGCGAATGACCGCCACAAAATGCCCCGCGCCGCCCTCCTTCAGATCGTCGCGGTCGACGCTGGTAATCACCACATAACGCAATTGCAGATGCGCGACAGAATCGGCCAGATGCGCCGGTTCCGCCGCGTCCGGCGGCAGCGGCTGGCCGTGCCCCACATCGCAGAAGGGACAGCGACGGGTACAAATGTCGCCCAGAATCATGAACGTGGCCGTGCCCCGGCCAAAGCATTCGCCAATATTGGGGCAGGCAGCCTCTTCACAAACAGTGTGCAACTTCTGCTCCCGCAACAGGCGCTTGATCTCGCCAAAGCGCCCGCTCGCGCTCCCCGCCCTGACGCGAATCCAGGCCGGTTTTTTGAGCGGCGCCTCCGCCGGAACAATCTTGATGGGAATGCGGGCGGTCTTCTGCTCGCCCTTTTGCTTGACGCCTTGCTTGCTCATTGAAACTCCGAAGGAAAATCACCTGTTGGCGCGCCTATTGTAACAGCCGGGAAAAGCGCCGCGCCGTTCTGTCGTCTTGCATCAGGGCGATTGCATGAATTTTCTTGCCATTGATTCCCTGTCGCCAAAGCCCTTTTTAGGGTGCGGCTTACTTGCACAAGGTCAAACATTCCAGAGGGGGCTTCCTCACTGCAAAGGTTGAAGGCCGCAGGCTGGTCTTGCGTAAGGAAAACCCTGAATAATCCCGTTCGCCCTGAAGCCCTGCCGCCCCCACCCTTCGACAAGCTCAGGGCGAACGGGGGTTGAATCAAGGCGAACGGATTGAATCAGGGCGAACAGATGGAATGAGGGCAGGCAGGGCGCATAAAACAGGCGCTATCCCAGCGCCCGCTCCATTTCCAGCACCAGTTCCCCCTTCGGCGACAGCAGGCAGACACCGGTGGGGAGGCCGTTGGGCTGTTGCCAGTCGGGGCGGACGCCGCGCAAAAAAAGGTAGCACGCGCCGCCCAGATGTTGAGCGGGGGTGTAGTCGGGCAGGCGGCATTTCAGGTAGCGGTGCAGGGCCAGCAGGTACAGGCGGGCTTGCAGGGTGTAGCCGTGCGCTCCCATTGCCTCGCGCAGGGCGGCGTCGCTGTAATCTTCGGGCGTCCAGCCCAGATGGTTGCTTTTCCAGTCCAGCACATAGTAGCGGCCTTCGTGGGCGAAGATCAGGTCGATGTAGCCCTTGAGAAAGCCATGCGCGGCAGGAAAATCAAGGCGCGGCACGGGTTCGCCGTGGGCGGTCATGATATTTTGCAGCACATGGGCATCAAGACGGGCGACAGGGAGATAAAATTCCAGCTCCACCAGCCGCCGCTCCGGAGTCAGCGTGTGGAGCAAAAACGGCGTCCGGCAGCCGGGGAGCGGCAGGGGCGTAGCCGCCAGATTGGTCGCCAGTGTTTTGAGCATTGCCGGATGGTCGGCCTTTCGTTCCGGGTCGCCGGGGGGATGGCGGCTCAGGGCCAGGTCTGCGGCAAAGGCGTGGCTTTCCGGGCGGTCGAAATCAAGGCGTTCCAGAAAATCATGAATGCAGTCCCCGGCCTGCGGCCCTCTGGGAAAATGCAGGATGTCGTCGGGCGACGTCTGCGCCCGCTGCGCCATTTGCGCCGCCAGCCGTTCCGGGGCATCCGGCAGCGACGGCAGATCGGGCAGATCGTCCTGCGCCTTCCCCTCCCCCTCGCGGGCGGAAAAATCGCCATGCCGTATCAGACTGGAAAAACTGTCGATGCGAAAACCGGGCGTCAGGGCGCGATGGGCGACGGCGGCGGCATAATCTTCGGCGGCTTCCTCCGCGACCCGCCGCGTCTGGCCTGCCAAACCTGTTTCCGGCAAGGCTTCGGTGCTGGCGTCCAGTCCGGCGATCAGGGTTTGCCAGGCTGTTTTCAGGGCAGCGGCGTCCGGCAGGGTCTTGCCGTCAGCCGTCAGCCATGCCTCCGGTTGGTAGCCTGCCCCCGCCACCAGCCAGTTCAAAAGACTGCGGGCGCTCTCGACGCGGCTGCCCCTGAGCGTATAGTCGCCCCAGACCAGATAGCAGCGATGCACGGGACGGGTGAGCGCCACGTAGTACAGGCGCAGCCATTCCGCCGCCTGCTCCTGCCGGGCCGCCTGTTTCGCCGCCTCGCCTTCCGGGCGGTAGTCAAGGCGCAGACGCCCGTCCCCGTCATGGTAAAACTGGCCGGGCAATGCCTGCCCCGACGGCTGCCCGCCGCCTTCCCAGAGAAAGGGGCAAAACACGATGTCGTATTCCAGCCCCTTGGCCCGGTGAATGGTGACAATGCTGACCAGATCGCGGTCGGATTCCAGACGCAGTTGCGCGGTCTCGTCCAGCCCTTCCACGCCCGCTTGTCGTTTGCGGGAAAATTCGCGCAGGAGCCGTGCCGCCTGCGGCGTCTGGTCTTCCATCCGGTGCAGCAATTCCACGAGGTGCAGATGATTGGTCAGCCGCCGCTCGCCCTCCGGCAGGGCGAGAAGGCGGGCAGCGAACTGCCGCTCCTGCCCAACCCGGTTCAATGCCGCCAGCACGCCGCGCTTTTGCCAGAGGCGATGCCAGCGGGCAAAGCGTTCCAGCCATGCGTTGAGCGCCGCTTCTTCCTCATTCAGGGCGGCGATGTCGTGGGCGTTCAGGCCGAAGAGCGGTGTGGCCAGCGCGGCCTTGAGCGCGCCGAGGCGGGCTGGTTCCAGAAGCGCCAGCAGGAGGCGTTCCAGGTCTTCCGCCTCGGCGCTCAAAAACACATCGTCCTGCGCCAGTTCCGCCGCCTGGACGCCCACTGCCGCCAGCGCTTCCTTGATGAGCCAGCCCTGCCGGTGCGTGCGTACCAGAATGGCGATGCGTTTGGGCGGCAAGGGAGAATCCCCCACACAAATCTCCCGCCGCCGCGCCGCCGCAAGCAGGCGGGCGATTTCCGCCGCCGTGGCCTCTGCCGTGCGTTGCAAGGCACTGGCCTTGTCGAGCGCCGCCTCGCCTGCCGGCAACTGCCAGAAATGAAACGCGCCGCGCTCGATGTCGCTGGAATCGAACAGAACCGGCAAGGGTTTTGCGCCCCGGCTGGCGGCCAGAAAATCCAGCCCGGCCAGCATGAATGCCTGCGGATTGGCGGAAAAGAGCGCATTCACCCCGGCGATGACGCCCGGACAGGAACGCTGGTTGTCCTGAAGCCAGTAACGCGCCCGCGCCTCTTTTCTGGCCGCCAGATAGGTGTGCAAATCCGCCTGCCGAAAGCTGTAGATCGCCTGCTTGGGGTCGCCCACCAGAAAAGCCGGATTGTCCCGGTTGGCGTACAGGGTCTGGAAAATTTCAAATTGCAGCGGGTCGGTATCCTGAAATTCGTCGATCAGCGCCGCCGGATAGCGCGTCCGCAGGCTGGCCGCCAGCGCGGCCCCCCTCGCCCCGGTCAGCGCCCGGTGCAGGTTGCCGAGCAAATCGTCGTAATCCACCTGACGGCGGGCGCGTTTGCGCGTCTGCATTTCCGGCGTCGCCCAGGCCAGAAAATCCCGAAACAGCGCCAGACGCTGCTGTTCCAGTTCGGCTTCCAGCGTGTCACGGCGTTGCCAAAGTTTTTCTGCCGCCTCAAAAAAGGCATGTTCGGGCGGCGTTTTGCCCTTTCTGGTTTTTTTGTCCCGCAAAATGGCAGCGCGAAAATTTTCGGCCTTGTCGGAGATTTCCGCCAGCGCCTGCCCGCTGGCAAAACAGGCGTCCCAGTCCGCCACGCCCTGCGCCAAATCTTCCGCCTTCAG
>JAITNI010000143.1 GCA_031290535.1 Zoogloeaceae bacterium | reverse complement strand
TGTTTCGCATTCTCACCATCGCCTTTTTGCTCCTGACCATTGCGCTGGGCAGCGGCCTGTTCTATTCGGAAGCCCTGTTCGGCAAGGCGCTCCTGTTCTCGCACAAAATCGTGTTCGCCATGCTCTCCTGGATTATTTTCGCCATCCTCTTGGGCGGACGGCATATCTACGGCTGGCGCGGGCGCAAGGCGCTGCGCTGGACGCTGGCCGGGTTTGTGGTGCTGTTGCTCGCCTACGTGGGTAGCCATTTTGTGCTGGAAGTGCTGTTGCATCGTCCTTGACAGAAACGCGGGGGCTGACCATAGTAGAAGGGTCGCCTCTCCCATACTCAAGCCTTGAACCTGTTCCCCCTTCCGGCGCTCCTGATCGCCCTGTTCGTGCTGCTGGCGCTGTCGGCGTTTTTTTCCCTGAGCGAAACCGCCATGATGGCGGCCAATCGCTACAAATTGCGCCATCTGGCGCAAAAGGGACATCTGGGCGCCAAACTCGCGCTGGCGCTGCTGGCGCGTACCGACCGCCTGCTGGGCGTCATCCTGCTGGGCAACAATCTGGTCAATACCGGCGCGGCCACGCTGGTGAGCCTGATCGCCATCGACCTGTTCGGCCAGGACAAATGGATGCTTGGCGCGGCCACCCTGCTGGTGACGTTCGCCATCCTGGTGTTTTCCGAAATCACGCCCAAAATCATCGGCGTCACTTATGCGGATCGTATTTGCCTGGCGCTGGGCTTCATTTTCACGCCGCTGATTCGCGTCTGCTATCCAGCCATCTGGTTTGTCAATCTGTTCGCGGGCGCACTGCTGAAACTCATGGGGCTTTCCCTGCGTCCGGCGGCGGACGCGCCCAAGCTGACGCCTGAAGAGCTGCGCACGCTGGTCATGGAAAGCCGCGAGCTGATTCCCCCCACGCACGGGGCGATTCTCCTGAATCTCTTTGACCTCGGCAAAATTTCCGTTGAGGACATCATGACCCCGCGCGGCGCGATTGAAATTCTTGATCTGGATGACCCCTGGGAGGACGTCAAGGCGCGGCTGGCGACCAGCCACCACGCGCGCCTGCCCGTGTGCCGGGAATCCCTGCATCAGTTGCTGGGCGTCCTGCCCATCCGCCGGGTGTTGCCGCAATTTCACCATGCGACGTTTGGCGAGGCCGAACTGCTGGAACACCTCGCGCCGCCCTACTATATTCCCGCCGGTACGCCGCTGTTTGCCCAGTTGGGCTTTTTTCAGGAAAACCGGCAACGCTTTGGCTTCGTGGTCGATGAATACGGCGAAATTCTCGGCCTGGTGACGCTCGAAGACATCATCGAGGAAATGGTGGGCGAATTCACCACCTCGCTCCCCGGCGCGCCCAGAGCGCTGGCCTGGGACGCCGAAGACAACCTGCTCGTGGAAGGCAGCCAGTCGCTCCGGGAACTCAACCGCAAGCTGGGGCTGAATTTTCCGCTCGACGGCCCCAAAACCCTGAACGGCCTGATTCTGGAGCGTTTTGAGGACATTCCCGAAGTCGGCGTCAGCCTGAAACTGCCCGGCATCGCCGTGGAAGTCATCCAGACTCAGGATCGCAGCGTCAAAACCGCCAGAATCCATCGCCTTCCGGCGGACTAAAAGAACATAAATTCAAGCCTTTACAGAGAAAATCCGCTTTTTTACTTTACAAATTCGCAAGCTCGTTGCATTATCAGTAAATGTTTATTACACGTTCATTTTTGTCATGGCTGAAGATGTTGCTGTAACCTCCAATCTAACGGGTTTGGCGCGCGCGCTGGTTCAGGCGGGGCATTTGGCGGAAGCAGACGCCAAAGCCGCCGTGACGCTGGCCAAGGATAACGGCACCTCCTTTCCCGAAGAAGTGGTCAACCTGCAGAAAATTTCGGCGCCGGATCTCGCCAAATTCACCAGCGTCGCTTTCGGCTCGCCCCTGATCGACCTGGCCACGTTCGACGCCAGCTACATCCCCCAGAACGCCATGGATTTCAAACTGGCGCTCACCCATCGCGTGGTTCCCCTGTTCAAACGGGGATCCCGGCTCTCCGTGGCCACCGCTGACCCGACCAACCTGTTGGGGCTGGAAGCAATCCGCTTTCAAAGCGGGCTGACCATTGACCCGGTGCTGGCTGAAGTCACCAAACTCATCCCCCTGTTGAGAGAACTCACCATCTCCATTGAAGATGCGCTCAAGACCGATGGGGGAGAAGAATACGACTACGACTTTGACACCCTGAGCGCCTCCGCTGAAACGGCGGCGGGCGATGATGTGGAAGATGCCCCGGTCGTCAAATTCCTGCAAAAAATTCTGGTGGACGCCATCAACGAAGGGGCGTCCGATATTCACTTTGAACCCTACGAAAAATTTTTCCGCATCCGTTTCCGCGTCGATGGCAGCCTCCGGGATGTGGCCAGACCGCCTCTGGTCATCAAGGAAAAAATTGCTTCGCGCCTCAAAATCATCTCGCGCCTCAATATTGCTGAAAAGCGCGTTCCTCAGGATGGCCGAACCAAGATGGTGCTCTCGAATTCCCGCGCCATCGATTTCCGGGTCAGCTCCCTGCCCACCATGCACGGTGAAAAAATCGTCATGCGGATTCTCGACCCCACCTCCGCCTCGCTGGGCATTGAGGCGCTGGGTTACGAAGAGGAGCAAAAAGAGGTTTTGATGAATGCCGTCAAGCGCCCTTACGGCATGGTGCTGGTCACCGGGCCAACCGGTTCGGGCAAAACGGTGTCCCTCTACACCTGTCTCAATATTCTCAACAAGCCCGGCATCAACATCTCCACGGCGGAAGACCCGGCGGAAATCAGTCTGGCGGGCATCAATCAGGTCAATGTGGATGACAAGGCCGGGTTGACTTTTGCCTCGGCGCTGCGGGCCTTTTTGCGTCAGGATCCAGACATCATCATGGTCGGCGAAATCCGCGATCTGGAAACGGCGGAAATTGCCGTCAAGGCCGCCCAGACGGGCCACCTGGTCTTGTCGACCCTGCACACCAACGATGCCCCGCAAACCCTGACCCGCTTGATGAACATGGGCGTGCCCCTGTTCAATATCGCCTCCAGCGTACTGCTGATTACCGCGCAACGTCTGGGACGTCGCCTGTGCTCCTGCAAAATTCCCATCGACGTCCCGCGCCAGAGTTTGCTGAATGCGGGGTTCAAGGAAGAAGAACTGGATGGTTCCTGGACGCTGTTCGGCCCGGACGGTTGCGGCAAGTGCAAAGGCAGCGGCTACAAGGGGCGGGTCGGCATTTATCAGGTCATGCCCATTTCCGAGGAAATTCAGCGTCTGACCATGGCGGGCGCCACCGCGCTGGATATTGCCAACCAGGCCGCCAAAGAAGGCGTCAAAACCCTGCGCGAATCCGGCCTTTTGAAAGTCAAACAAGGCATTACTTCGCTGGACGAAGTCCTGAATATCACCAATGATTAACCTTTGAGAAAGGCGCACACTACCATGGCTACCGCAACCGCAGCACGACCCAAATCAGGTCTCAAGGAATCTTCTTTCCGCTGGGAAGGAAGAACCCGGGACGGCAAGATCGTCAATGGCGAAATGCGTGCCACTACCGAAACCGTCGTCTCGAACGCATTGCGCCGTCAGGGGGTTCTGGGGGCGAAAATCACCCGGCAACGCTTCAAAAGCAGCAAACGGATTACTGAAAAAGACATCTCGCTGTTTACCCGCCAGCTCGCCACCATGCTCAAGGCCGGGATTCCCATGCTGCAATCCTTCGATATTGTCGGCAAAGGCCACACCAACCCCTCCGTCAGCAGGCTGCTACAGGACATCAAGTCCGATGTGGAAGGCGGGACGGCACTGGCAACCGCCTTCAGAAGGTATCCGCTCTATTTTGATGATTTGTACTGCAATCTTGTCGAAGCGGGCGAACAGGCCGGTATCCTGGATACCTTGCTGGAACGCATCGCAACCTACAAGGAAAAAATGCTCGCCATCAAGAGCAAGATCAAGGCGGCGCTTTTTTACCCGATTGCCATCCTTGTCGTGGCCTTTATTGTGGTGGCGATCATCATGTGGTTCGTGATCCCCGCGTTCAAGGACGTCTTTACAAGTTTCGGCGCCGAGTTGCCCGCGCCAACGCTGTTTGTCGTCGGCCTGTCCGATGCCTTTGTCGAGAACTGGTACTTTATCGTGGGCGCCGCCATCGGCATCCCCTTCTGGTTTTTCTATGCCTGGAGACGTTCGGAGAAAATCCAGATTTTTATGGATCGCTTCCTCCTGAAAACACCCTTGTTCGGCGAGCTGATACGTAAATCCGTGATTGCGCGCTGGAACCGCACCTTGTCGACCATGTTCTCCGCTGGCGTTCCGCTGGTGGAATCGCTGGAATCCGTCGCCGGGGCTGCCGGGAACTATGTCTATAAAATGGCCACCCGCGAGATCAAAAAGGCGGTCAGTACCGGCACCAACCTCACGGTAGCCGTGCAAAACAGCAACCTCTTTCCCAATATGGCGATACAGATGATCGCCATCGGCGAAGAGTCCGGTACCCTGGATGCCATGCTGGGGAAAATTGCCGACTTTTTCGAGGCAGAAGTGGATGACGCCGTTGCGGCGCTCTCCAGCCTGATGGAACCCATCATCATGGTCGTGCTGGGCGTCCTGATTGGCGGCCTGGTGGTTGCCATGTACCTGCCAATCTTCAAGCTGGGCGGCGTTGTTTGATGCTTGAGGCGGGCGCGGAATTTTTCCCCTGCCTTCTAGGTACGCTGGGCTTGCTGGTGGGCAGTTTTCTGAATGTGGTCATCCACCGTCTGCCCAGAATGATGGAAAGGGAATGGCAGGAACAATGCGCGGAACTGAGAGGAGAGGACTTGCCGGAGACGGAAGCGCTCTCCCTTTCCCATCCCCGCTCCCGCTGCCCGCATTGCGGGCATCAAATTACCGCGCTGGAAAATATCCCGGTGTTCAGCTACCTGGCCTTGCGTGGCAAGTGCTGGGGATGTCGTGTGCGGATTTCGCCGCGTTATCCTCTGGTTGAACTTGCGGCAGCGGCGTTGGCGGTTTGCAGCGCGGCGCACTTTGGCTTTACCTGGCAAGCCACAGGCGCAACCTTGCTGCTCTGGATGTTGCTCACGCTCGCCCTGATCGATT
>JAITNI010000122.1 GCA_031290535.1 Zoogloeaceae bacterium | reverse complement strand
CGGTAAGTATAAAATCGAATAAAGCCAATTCATTCACTGGCACTGAATAGATAGAACTATTGGAACTCGTTAGCACCACAGTTCCCAAAGGGAGTCGGCGTTTATGTCGACTCCCTTTTGTGTTATAAAATTCGCTATTGGAGTATCATTAGCTCCATGTGTTAATGAATGATCTTGTTGAAACGAGGCGTATGGAAAATATTTTACTGGTACATCGCTCCAAGGTCGTGCGGGTCACGCTGGCACGTTATCTGAAAGAACATTTTGGCGTTCTGGAAGCCCCGGACGGGGATGTTGCCTGGCAAATGCTGGTGTTGCACCATGACATCGCGGCGGTCATCGCCGGTCTGGACGTTTCCAAGACGGGCGAAGCCTCCTGGGCAACGAGTTCGCGGATTTCCGGTCTGGATACCGCCCTGAGCGGCATGGATTTGCTCGATCGCCTGCGCTACAACAGCTTGCAGCGCCTGAAACACCTGCCCTTTTATTTCATCGGCTCGGAAACCCATATTGAGGAAATCAGCAAGGAAGCCCATGAACACAAGGTGACGGGGTTTCTCTTCAATGGCATGAGCCAGGAAGAAGTGCTGGCGGCGCTCAATATCCAGAGCGCCCCCCCCAAACCGGAACCCCCGCCCCCAGTAGAGGAGCCTGCTTCCATGACCCGGCTACAGCGGGCAGGCATTCTTTCCACCATCCTGTTCAAATCCGGCGTGGAACGCACCTTTTCGCGTCCGGGCACACGGGGCGCGTTGCTGATGTTCGGTCTCAATGATTACGAAGGCATGATTCAGCGTCTGGGCGCCAAAACGGCGGAGAGCATTGTCGACAAATTCGCCGATCTGGTACAAGCCAAGGTTGAGACGGGAGATTTTGTCGGCCATTGCGGCCCCGGCGCGTTTGCCATTTCCACCCGCGTTTCCGATCTGAAGCAATGCGGGGCGTTTGCCAAACGGGTGGTGCGGAACCTGTCGGCAGCCAAAATCGCGGTGCATGGCCAACCGATGCACATCAGCGTCAGTTTCAGCATTGCCTGCATCCCCGCCGATGGCAATTTGTCCGGCACGGCGCTCCTGAACCTGGCGCTGGCGCGTCTGGCAGAAGCCAAAGCCGCAGGCGGCGGACAGGTGCAAACGTAAGGCGCACGCCCCGCCAAATAAAAGAGACCGCCCAAAGGCGCGACAGTCTGAACCCCATTTAAAAAGCCCGTGCTCTGGACGGGCTTTTTTAATGGCAAAACCCTCTGTTCCTCCGAGGAACCCCTGAATAATACCGTTCGCTCTGAAGCCCTGTCGAAAGGGCATTTTCCGTAGAAACAAGGGCTTCGACAAGCTCAGCCCGAACGGCAGGGCAATCGCATGAACGTCCCAATCCTGCGCACAGCGCAGCAAATCATCCTCTCCTGCCAAGGGACAAACGGTTTTTTGGCGCAAAGCGCCGCTTGGGCGCTCAGCGCTTCCCGATTTTTATCCGCCATTCCTTCGGCCCGGTCTCATGTACGCTGACCCCTTGCGAATCCACAGCCACTGTCACCGGCATGTCTTTCACCTCGAATTCGTAGATCGCCTCCATGCCCAGATCGGCAAACCCGGCGATGCGGGCGGTCTGGATGGCTTTGGAGACCAGATAGGCCGCGCCGCCGACGGCCATCAGGTAGGCGGAGCGGTTGTCCTTGATGGCCTCAATGGCAACCGGGCCGCGTTCGGATTTGCCGATCATGGCGATCAGCCCGGTTTTTTCCAGCATCATGCGGGTGAATTTGTCCATCCGCGTCGCGGTGGTGGGGCCAGCGGGGCCGACCGCTTCATCGCGCACCGGGTCGACGGGGCCGACGTAATAAATCACCCGGTTGGCAAAATCGACCGGCAAGGGTTCGCCTTTGGCCAGCATGTCCTGAATGCGCTTGTGCGCCGCGTCGCGCCCGGTGAGCATCTTGCCGTTCAGGAGCAGCGCCTGCCCCGGTTTCCAGGCGGCGACTTCTGCCTGGGTCAGGGTGTCGAGATTGACGCGGGTGGCGGCCTGGGTGTCGGCCTTCCAGGTGATGTCCGGCCAGTCTTCCAGACGCGGCGGCGTCAGCACGGCGGGGCCGTTGCCATCGAGATGAAAATGCACGTGGCGTGTAGCGGCGCAGTTGGGAATCAGGGCGACGGGCAACGACGCGGCGTGGGTGGGATAATCCAGAATTTTCACATCCAGCACGGTGGTGAGACCGCCCAGCCCCTGCGCGCCAATGCCCAGGGCATTGACCTTTTCCATCAGTTCCAGACGCAGTTCTTCCACCCGGTTCAGCACCGCGCCGGAGGCGGCTTTTTCACGCAGGGTGTGGATGTCGATGGGAGCCATCAAGGACTCCTTGGCGAGCAGCATGGCTTTTTCCGGCGTACCGCCGATGCCGATGCCGAGCACACCCGGCGGACACCAGCCCGCGCCCATCGTCGGCACGGTTTTCAGCACCCAGTCGACGATGGAATCGGAGGGATTCAGCATCGCCAGCTTGGATTTGTTTTCCGAGCCGCCGCCCTTGGCCGCGCAGATGACTTCCACATGGTCGCCGGGGACGATTTCGTAATGCACGACGGCAGGCGTGTTGTCGCGGCTGTTCTGCCTTTTCCCCGCCGGGTCGAGCAGTACCGAGGCTCTGAGTTTGTTTTCCGGCAGACCATAGGCGCGGCGCACGCCTTCGTTGACCATCTCCTGCACGCTCAAAGTGGCGTCCCATTTTACTTTCATGCCTACCTTGAGAAAGACCACGGCAATGCCGGTATCCTGACAGATAGGGCGATGCCCTTCGGCGCAGAGGCGCGAATTGGTGAGAATCTGCGCGATGGCGTCCTTCGCGGCGGGCGCTTCCTCGCGCTGCCAGGCTTCGCCCATCGCGGCGACAAAGTCCGGGGAATGGTAGTAGCTGATGTACTGAAAGGCGTCGGCGATGGACGAGATGAAGTCGTTTTGTTGGATCGTGGTCATGGGGTCTCCGTTGTGTTTGTTCTGTTAGTGACTGTTTTTGCTCAACATAGCCGACTGATTCATGATTTTATCGGTGTAGGCGGTGGCGATGGCCGAAACGATAAAAACCAGATGAATATACACCTGCACCTCCCATCCATTCGGCGGCTCTGGCGCATTACCCGCGTTGATGAAAGTCTTCAGCAGATGAATGGACGAAATGGTGACAATGGCGGTCGCCAGCTTGATCTTCAGCACTCCGGCATTGACATGCGAGAGCCATTCCGGCTGGTCGGGGTGGTCGTCCAGATTGAGGCGGGAAACAAAGGTTTCATAGCCGCCGATGATGACCATGATGAGCAGATTGGCGATCATCACCACGTCGATCAGCCCGAGCACGATCAACATCACGTCATTTTCGGACAGTGACCCCGTGTGCAGAATCAGGTGCGCCAGTTCGCGGAAAAAGTGATAGACATACACGCCCTGAGCGGCAATCAGCCCCAGATACAGAGGCGCCTGAAGCCAGCGGCTCCAGAAAATGAATTTTTCCACGGAGGATTCCAGAGGTTTCATGGCGGCAAGGGAAGAAAATAAAGACGCGAAGTGTATCACGGCTCCAGCAGTGGGCGGGGCGGCGGACTTTTTGTTCAGGAAAAGCGCGCAAAAGTGGCCTCCTGCAAAAAACCGTTAGGGTCG
>JAITNI010000066.1 GCA_031290535.1 Zoogloeaceae bacterium | reverse complement strand
TTGATGTGGCTGGCGTCGATCATCAGCCACTCATAGTCTGGCTCATCCATCAATTGCTCCAGCAACGCCTCCCAAATGCCCTTGTCCCGCCAACGACTGAAACGCCGATGCGTGTTCTTTCAGTCCACATAGTCTGGCGGCAGGTCTCGCCACGGCGCTCCTGTGCGCAAAATCCAGAACACCGCGTTGATGAACTGCCGGTTGTCTTTGGCAACCCCACCCAGAAACCTTTCTGTCCTGGAAGATGCGGTGCCAGAAGCGACCAGACGTGATTGGAAATATCGTGCCGACGGTAGGCAGGAGCGGAAGGCATGTGTAACCTTTCAGAATACAAAACTCAGGTAGAATAATACATGTCTTTTCTTGTGACGACACTGTCTAGATTGAAAGTGTTATGAGAAGATTTTTGAGGGCTGAATGACGAAATCGGGTAGATATTTCCTTCCGCACCTTCCCGGTGGCACGATGCCCACAGGGACGCGCCGTGCTTCTAAACACCCAGTACCACCAGATGCCGCTCCGCCCCCAATCCGGGGATGTTGAGCGGTTTAATCTGCACCACGCGAATGTATTCCGGCAGCGCTGCCAGTTCTGTTTCCGGGTACTGACCCTTCATGGCGAGCCAGCAACCGTCAGGGGCGAGAAGGGGGCGGGTGAGGGTGACGAAATCCGCTAGCTGCGCGAAAGCGCGGGAGACGATACGGCTATAGCGACTCGTCATCTCTTCCACCCGACCGTGCCGCGCCTCAACGTGGGGCAATTCCAGTTCGATGGCCGCCTGACGCAAAAAGGCGGCTTTTTTCTGCACGGCGTCGATCAGCGTTACGCGCCAGTCCGGGCGGGCGATGGCGAGCGGAATACCGGGCAGGCCGCCACCACTGCCGACATCCAGCAGGGTCTTTTCGCCGGTTTCGGCAAGCCAGGGCAGTACCGCGAGCGAATCGAGCAGATGGTGGGAAATCGCTTCCGCCGGGTCTTTCAGGGCGGTGAGGTTGTACGTCCGGTTCCACTTTAGAAGCAGGTCGCGGTAAGTGAGCAGTTTTTCCGCCGCGCCGACGGGCAATTCCAGTCGCAACGCGGCAATGCCGTCTTGCAAGGCGGCAAGGTCGTGCCTTCCGGCCTGCCGGGAATTGGGTTCAATCCTCCGGCTCGTCTTTAACATACTCATATTTCACTTTTATTGTCCGCCATTTGCCTTTGACGAGGCGTCTGGTCGCGTATTTCCAGGCGTAGCGGTAGTCATATATCGCCTCACCGACGGCGTTTCGGGCGATGGCGTCCTCGGTTATCCACTTCTTTCTTTCGATAACGCCGTACTCACCCCCGGTTTCTTCCACGAGTACCGGGATGTTGTTGACCACCTTGTAGGTAAATTCGTAGCGACTGCGGCGATCATGGCAAGCAGTATACAAGCGTTTTTGGGCCGGATTGAACCCAAACAGGTTATTCTGGCACGCTTCACTGCTGAGGTCGGTCAATGCCTCGCTATAGATGAAAGCCTGTTGTTTGGGGTCGAAAAGATAGACATCGGAATCGGAAAAATTGCCGCCCATCTTCCGGTTGCCATTATCCAGCGCCACATCTTCGTAGCCGTCAAAATTAAAGTCCCCCACGACAATCTCGCCATATTCATGGCTTTCCCCGTGTTCTTCCCGGTGTTTTCCGCCGATCCAGACCAGCGGAGCGTTCAGGATGGCGAATGGCTCTTGCGCGCCTTTTTTATGGACGCGCAATTGACCCAGGCTGCGACAATACGTAACCCATTCAAAATTGCCGGGGTCGCATGGGCGATAGGATTGCAGCGTGAGTTCGTATTGTTTCGCTACAAGGCGCGTCTTCGTCCCCAAAAACAGCGCGTCCGCCGGGAAATCTGCCGCGATGGACTTCAGTTCGTCGAGGCGGTGGCGATAAAGGGTTTTGAGCGTCTCGCGGTCGCTGGCGGTCAAGGCCTCACCTTGATTCCGCCATTTCTGGTTCCAGTCGCTGTCCTTTGCGTAATCTTGCACGGGCCGCGACAGACGCGCCGCGATTGTTTGCAGCGCCGCCAGTTGCGCCCGAAATTCATCGCGCAACGCCCCAAGTTCCGCATCGTCGCAGCGGATGGCACGGTAAAAGGGCTGATAGTAACACTCGCGCAAATCCAGCGTGGTGTCGCACTCCCAAGTGCGCAGTTGGGAAGGAGAGTAGGGCGGAAGCGGCGTGTCGCAATCAAAATCATCCGCCTCCGCCGCGCCGGTTGCCAAAAGTAAAAACCCCGCCAAAGCGAAGCGCCGAATCAAAAATGTCGTCATGAGGCTTCCCTTATGAAGAGGCATATTCTACGCCATGTCATTTTTCCGCTTTACTCAATCGTTTGATTTGAATCAACAGCAATGAAATCGCGGCGGGGGTGATGCCCTGAATGCGGCTGGCCTGACCGAGGGTTTGTGGGCGGTGTTGCTGGAGTTTTTGCTGCACTTCGCGGGAAAGCCCCGGCACGGCGGAAAAATCCAGCGTTTCCGGCAGCGCCAGATGTTCATAGGCGGCGGCGCGGGCAACTTCTTCCTGCTGGCGGTCAATGTAGCCCTGATATTTGGCCTGAATGTCGATCTGCTCGATCACCAGCGGGTCGGTGAGGGGGAGAGTTCCGGCATCCGTGGCGGCGGGCAGGGTCATCAGGGTTGCGTAGCGCACTTCCGGGCGGCGCAGGAGGTCGAAGAGGGTGTACTCGTGTTCGATGGCCTTGCCCAGCACCGGTTCGGCGGCTTCCGGCGGCAGCAGGGCGGGGTTGACCCAGGTGGATTTCAGGCGTTCGATTTCCCGCGCAATCGCGTCGCGCTTTTTCTCGAAGGCCGCCCAGCGGGCATCGTCGATCAGGCCGAGGGCGCGACCGGTTTCGGTCAGGCGCAGGTCGGCGTTGTCTTCGCGCAATTGCAGGCGGTATTCGGCGCGGCTGGTGAACATGCGGTAGGGTTCGGAGACGCCGCGTGTGATGAGGTCATCGACCAGCACGCCCAGATAGGCTTCGTCACGGCGCGGCGACCAGGCGTCCTTGCCCTGCGCCTGCAAGGCGGCGTTGAGACCGGCCAGCACCCCCTGCGCCGCCGCTTCCTCGTAGCCCGTGGTGCCATTGATCTGTCCGGCAAAAAAAAGCCCGGCGATGGCCTTGGTTTCCAGCGAACTTTTTAAGGCGCGCGGGTCGTAGTAGTCGTATTCGATGGCGTAGCCGGGACGCAGGATATGACAATGCGCCAGCCCCCGGATGGAGCGTACCAGTTGCAGTTGCACGTCGAAAGGCAGGCTGGTGGAAATCCCGTTTGGATAGATTTCGTGCGTTTCCAGCCCTTCCGGCTCCAGAAAAACATGGTGGCTGTCGCGGTCGGCAAAGCGGTGGATTTTGTCCTCGATCGACGGGCAATAGCGCGGCCCGACGCCCTCAATCACGCCGGTGTACATCGGCGAGCGGTCAAGGTTGGCGCGGATGAGGTCGTGCGTTTTGGGATTGGTCTCTGTCGTCCAGCACGGCAGTTGCGCGGGGTGTTGCGTCGCGTCGCCCATGAAGGAAAAAACCGGCAGGGGCGTATCCGAATATTGCGGCGACATGACAGAAAAGTCGATGCTCCGGCCATCGAGACGCGGCGGGGTGCCGGTCTTCAGCCGCCC
>JAITNI010000005.1 GCA_031290535.1 Zoogloeaceae bacterium | reverse complement strand
ACAGGGGACGCCGGGAAACAAAATGGGAGAAAGAGAGACGTTGCCGGGTTGCCAAATCAGGTCTCGCGCTAACGCTGTTTGCCCTTTTTCGCGCCCGCTTTTTTTCGGACGGGAGATGTCTTTTCAGGGAACGGCTGGATTTCCAGCTTGCCCTGACGCATACGGAGGCGACCTGTCAGGTTTTCCAGTTTTGCGCCGTTGAATTGCAGGGCGCCAATCTGCAAGCTGCCTTCCAGTTCCATGCGCTGTTCCATGTCTTGCCCGGAAGCGGGCGATGGCGATACGGTTTTGTCGAGGGGGGGCGGGGCAGATTTCCCGTCCTTTGTTCCGGCTTCGGCAGGGTTGGGTTTCAGGTAGCGATCCAGATTCAGGCGATCCAGCTTCGCCTGAAGGCGGAGCTGGAGGGGATCCAGTTGTTCCAGTTGCCAGATCACGGCCAGCGTACTGTCGTCCAGACCCAGATCAAACGCGCCCTGCGCCTGACGGGTGTTCAGGTCGGCTTCCAGATTGCCTTGCAGTTTCAGGCGCAGGGGCTGCGCCAGTCGACTGCCCGGATTGGCGAGGGCTTCTCCTTCCAGTTTCGCTGCCCGAACGCGCAGGCTTGCGCCTGCTTCTGAACCGATGTACAGCGGCGTCGCCAACTCGCCCTGAAATTCGTGCTCTTCCCAGACGCCACGGGTTGTGAGCGCCAGCCGCTCGCTTTGCCATGCGTTTGCCGAGCCTTGCATGGTTTCCATTTGCAGGTGCAGGGAGAAGGGCGCGGCATGGCTTGTATGGGTCAGTTGGGCGGTTAGCTGGCGCAACTGTCCGCCTTGCCCGGAATGCCAGTCCATCTCTTCCAGCGTTATTTCTGTCGTCAGGCGCATGTCCTGCCCGTCGGTTTCGCCGCGCAGGGTGAGGCGATCCAGCCCCAGAGATGCGGGCTGCGCCGTCCCGCGCAGTTGTCGGGCCGCCAGTTCTACACGCAGTTGTTCTGAGCCATCGCCCAGTCCTTTCAGAGTGAAGCGGGGATTGTCCAGTTGCAGACTTTTATGGGCGCTGTTGATCCAATAGAGACTCTCCAGCATCAGGGACATTTGTACGCCTTCCGGTTCCATGACCAGGCGTCCGCCCATGTTCAGTTTTCCCCGCGCCTGCTGCCCCAGATGCCCCGTGCCCAGATAAATTTCCCGGATTTCCAGATGACGACCGCTCATTTCGTCCTGCCATGCCAGCAGCCCGTTCAGCAGTACGGCTTTTTCCACATCGACGCTCCATGAGGACTCCCCCGCGCTTTTTAAGGCCAGAAGGTCGTCAAAGTTGGTGCGGCCATCCGCATAACGCCGCGCGTGAACGCGCAAGCCCCGGATTTCAATGCGATTGATGAGGACTTTGCCTTGCAGGAGCGGCATGATTTTGAGCGCCCCGGTCAATTCGTCCAGCGTGAGAAAGTCCCTGTCCGGCGCGTCCGCCTCGGAAAGACGCGCCGCACGGATTTCTACGGCCAGACGGGGGAAAAGGCGCAGGCGCAGCGGGTCGTCGATGGAAAGATTCCGCCCGGTCTGGGCTTTGACCTCCGCGATCAGGCGTTCCCTGAGAACCTCGCTGTCAAAACCAATGCCGAGCGCCAAGAGCGCCGCCGCCAATAACAGGAACGCGGCCAGAAACCAGATGCGTTTGCGTTTCACCCACTTGACTCCTTGATGTCAGACCCGATTTTCGCATTGTGCGGCGCAATATAAAAGCCCAATAAAAAAAGCCTTCGCGGCGAGAAACGCCAGAAGGCTTTTTTCTCCGGCAAGGGAATGCCTTACCGGAAGGGGAAAAGACCCGGAACGCCAGAGACTTCAGCGATTCCGGCGCCGGGAATCCTCATTGATCTTTTTGCCGAAAAAAAGCAGGAAAAAGATGGCAATGACGATCACAAAGCCGATGGTGAAAATACTCAAGAGACCGATGTCGCTTGAGAAAAGTTCCGAAAACACCGCAAACATATGTCACCTCCATGTGTGTTGATTGAACGTTGAAAATCAATGCTGGGGAAGCAACTGCAAGGGAACGCCAGCGGCAAGCCGCCAGTCTCCCGATAAACGCCAGGTCAGTTCCTGGTCTTCAAGATAGACATGCCAGCGGTCGGCAATTTCAGCGTCCAGCCTGCCGCTGTAAAACCCGTCCTCCGTTTTGGTGAGTACAATGTTTTGATCCATGCCGCTGCGGGTGGGGTGCGCCAGATGCAGGTTCAATTGCTCCGCCAGCGGCGCGGCGTTCTCAGAAGCGGTCACAAAAACGCGCAGTTCCTGGCCGTTTTGCATGATTTCCGCCTGCAAGCCCATGCTTTGCGCGGCCTGGTCGCGGTGAATCACATCATTGACGGCCAGCCCCTGTTTGTAATAAGCGTCCGCCACCACGCCATCCGCAGAGCTGAGTGCCAGCCAGAGGGTGATGAATCCCGCGATGACGACGATCCCCGGCCCCGCCATGAGAATCCACGGCCAGGGTTCTTTGTACCAGGGTTGTTGTTGGGTCAGGACTCCATTCATTTTGTGCTCCTCACGGCATGATAAAGGTTGTTTTTTCGTGAACCGCGACCTGTGGGTCGTCATCGGCCACGACATCGAAGAAAATCTTGTGCGTCCCCTTCGGCGTGACGCCCATCGGAACCTGCACACTGACGGTGAGTTCCTCGTTTTCCGCCGCCGCGATGGTAATCTGCTGACCCGTTGCCAGTTCCAGTCCTTCCAGCCCGGAGACCTGAATGGAAAACGTGCGGGGGGTTTCGGAAATGTTCATCACTTTCAGGATGTAGAGGTTTTCGATTTTACCGCCTCTCACTTCGCGGGACAGAATGGTGCGGTCGCGCAGGACATCGGCGCGCAGAGGCACACGGGTGAGCAGTGACCAGCTCGCCGCCAGCGTAATCAGCGCCAGAATGGCCGTATAGACAAGAATCCGGGGCCGGATGATGTGGCTCATCAGGCCGGTGCGCCCATATTTGCCCGCCAGGGCATTTTCAGAGGTATAACGCACCAGACCGCGCGGCTGGCTGATTTTGTCCATCACCTCGTCGCAGGCGTCGATACAGGCGCCGCAGCCGATGCACTCGTATTGCAGCCCCTTGCGGATGTCGATGCCGGTGGGGCAGACATGTACGCAGATGCTGCAATCAATACACGCGCCGAGCGCGGCATTGTCGGCGTTCTTGCGCCGCACGCCACGCGGCTCGCCGCGTTTCTGGTCGTAGGTAATCACCAGCGTGTCCGGGTCGAACATCACTGACTGAAAGCGGGCATAGGGACACATGTACTTGCAGACCTGCTCGCGCATAAAACCGGCCATCAGGTAGGTAAAGCCGCCGTAGAACAAAATCCAGAAAATTTCCCAGCCGCCAAACCCGAAGTGGCGGGCGTTCGTCAGCAATTCCTGCACGGGCGTGAAATAGCCCACCAGCGTAAAGCCCGTCCACAGGGAAAAGAGACCCCAGATCAGGTGCTTCACCGTCTTGAGGCGGAGCTTTTTGCCGGTCATCGGCCCCTTGTCCAGCTTGAGGCGCGCCGGACGGTCGCCTTCGAGCCGGTTTTCGACCCACATGAAAATTTCCGTATACACCGTCTGCGGACAGGCGTAGCCGCAAAAGAGCCGTCCGGCAACCGCCGTGAACAGAAAGAGGCCATAGGCGGACAAAATCAGGATTACGGTCAGGTAGAACACGTCCTGCGGCCAGAGAATCAGGCCAAACAGGTAGAATTTGCGCTCCACCAGATGAAACAGGATGGCCTGACGCTCATTCCACTGAATCCACGGCAGGCCATAAAACAGGAGCTGCGTGCCCCAGACAAAAACCCAGCGCCAGGTTGCCCACCATCCCTGCACGGAACGAATGTAGATTTTTTTGTGTTTTTCGTAGAAGTGAATCTGCTGCGGAGCTGGCGCGGTTTCTCCGCTTGCCTCCGGCACCGCGACTTTGGCCGCTTCGGTCATGGTGAATGTCCTCGTTGTGCCTCGTTTTAGAATCGCACGGGGAGAGGCTCCCGCCATGCGATTTTGAAACGATACCCCGCCGCTGCCGATCCGGCAAGAAAAAGCGCAAAAAAACGGGGTGGTTGCCCACCCCGTCGTATGAGTACGCCTTAGTGGCTCAGGCTATACACATAGGCCGCCAGCAAATGCACCTTGCCTTTGCCAAGGAAGCCTTCCCAGGCGGGCATTCTGTTTTGCCGCCCGTTGGTGATGCCTTCGATGATGGTGCTTTCGGCGCTGCTGTACAGCCAGATGCCGCTGGTCAGGTTCGGCGCGCCATAAGCCCGCGCGACCGCCGCGTCGACCCCCGCGCTGCCCTTGGCGTCGGAGCCGTGACAGTTCGTACAGTCACTGGCGGCAAAGGCTTGCTGACCCCGGATGATGCGGTTCGCGTCCGCTGCCGGATTGTGGGAGAGGGACAGGACGTAGTTGGCGATGTCCTTGATGCTCTCTGCGTCCAACAGGTCTGCGTGAGGCGTCATCACCCCTTGACGACCATTGGCGATGGTTTCCTCGATCGTCGCGGGTTCGCCGCCAAACTGCCAGTTATCGTCGGTCAGGTTGGGAAAGCCGGGCTGTCCCTTACCATCCGAAGCATGGCACTGGATGCAGTAGGACTGAAAGAGGCGCTTGCCCGTTGCCATTGCCGCCGAGTTGCTGGCGAGCGTTGGGAGATCCTGCGCCAGATAAGCATCCAGCGTGTCTTTCAGTGCGTCTTCTGCCTTTGAGGTCTCTTGCGCCCATTGACTATTCGGGCCTTCGGCAGAAGTCCACCCCAGAAAGCCGCCAAAAGCACCCAGGCCAGGGAACAGTGCCAGATACACAATGGCGAACACCACCGTCAGAACGAACAGCCCGCTCCACCATTTCGGCAGGGGGTTGTTGTATTCCTCCAGGGTTTCATCCCATTTGTGCCCGGTCACTTGGCCAGGAGTGAAGGTTGCGGAACCGTGTGACCACAGCAGGATGATGCAGGTGATGATGCCTGCGACCACAATCCCGATCACGTAGAAGTTCCAGATATCGCTAGTGAAATCGCTCATAACATTTTCCTTTGATCGACAGGAGCGGGCGTCTCGCCCGACTCCGAATCATCATCTTCCGTAAAGGGCAGGTTGGCCGCTTCGTCATAGACTTGCTTGCTTTTTCTGCCATACGCCCATTTCACCACGCACAGGAAGAGAATAATCCCTACGAGCGGCGTCAGAACGGCACGGAAATCGTTGAAATCCATGATGGATGGCCTTTACTGGAAGTTCGACAGCGTCGGGCTGCTTTGACCGAGACCTTGCAGATAGGCAATCAGAACATCCGCTTCTGTCTTGTCTTTCAGCGCATCTCGTGCCCCCGTGATGTCGGACTCCTCGTAAGGAACGCCAATGGCTCTCAGGGCGCTTATCTTTTCCACGATGTCATGACCGACGGTGTCGGAGGCCAGCGTTTTTTCCAGCCAGAAATAGCTCGGCATGTTGGAATCCTGCACCACGCTACGCGGATTTCTGAGGTGCGCGCGATGCCATTCATCGGAATAACGATTGCCCACGCGTTGCAGATCAGGGCCGGTACGCTTGGAACCCCACTGGAACGGGTGATCGTAAACAAACTCACCCGCGACAGAGTAGTGGCCATAGCGCTCGGTTTCCGCCCGGAAGGGACGAATCATCTGCGAGTGGCAGTTGTAGCAGCCTTCGCGGATATACACTTCCCGACCCGCCAGTTGCACGGCGTCATAGGGTTTCAGCCCTTCCACCGCTGTGGTCGTGGAGGTCTGGAAGAACAGGGGAACGATTTCCACCAGTCCGCCCCAGATCACCGCCAGCAGGGTGAACACAATCAGCAGCGCAACATTCTTTTCAATTTTTTCCTGACTCATGAAGTCTTCTCCTTAGGCGTGATGCGCGGCAGGCGCCAGAACCGGCGCGTCTTCAGACTCGCCCGCCCCGATGGTTTTGAACATGTTGTAGGCCATGATGAGCATCCCCACGAGGAACAGGAGACCGCCTACGACACGGATTTGCCAGAAGGGATAGGAATACTTCACCGATTCCACAAAGCTGTACGCCAGAGTGCCGTCAGGATTGATCGAGCGCCACATCAGTCCTTGCATCACCCCGGCAATCCACAGGGCGGCGATGTAAAGCACCACGCCGATAGTGGCAATCCAGAAGTGCGCCGTGATGAGCTTGACGCTGTACATTTCCTTGCGGCCAAAGAGACGCGGCAGCAGGTAGTAGAGCGAACCGATGGACACCATCGCCACCCAGCCCAACGCGCCAGAGTGCACGTGACCAATCGTCCAGTCGGTGTAGTGGGAGAGCGCATTCACCGATTTGATGGACATCATCGGGCCTTCAAAGGTCGACATGCCGTAGAAGGAGAGCGACGTCACCAGGAACTTCAGGATGGGGTCATCACGCAGCTTGTGCCAGGCGCCAGACAGGGTCATGATGCCGTTAATCATGCCGCCCCAGGAAGGCGCCAGCAGAATCAGGGAGAACAGCATGCCGATGGATTGCGTCCAGTCTGGCAGGGCGGTGTAGTGCAGATGGTGCGGGCCAGCCCACATGTAGGTGAAGATCAGCGCCCAGAAGTGCACTACGGACAGCCGGTAGGAGTAGATCGGGCGCCCCGCCTGTTTCGGCACAAAGTAATACATCATGCCCAGAAAGCCCGCCGTCAGGAAGAAGCCCACGGCATTGTGACCATACCACCACTGGATCATGGCGTCCTGTACGCCCGCGTAGAGGGAGTACGATCTCGGCGACCACCACGGCGCGGCCAGCACGGGGATTTCCGCGCTATTGACCAGGTGCAGCAGGGCGACAGCGATAATCATGGCGCCAAAGAACCAGTTGGCGACATAAATATGCTGAACCTTGCGCTTGGCGATCGTGCCGAAGAACACCACGGCATAGACCACCCAGACCACGGTAATCAGGATGTCGATTGGCCATTCCAGCTCGGCGTATTCCTTGCCGGTGGTAATGCCCATCGGCAGGGAGAGCGCCGCCAGCAGGATGACGATTTGCCAGAACCAGAAGGTAAAGGCCGCCAGCCCGTCGCTGAACAGGCGCGTGTGACAGGTACGTTGCACACAATAGTAAGAGGTTGCAAACAGCGCGCAACCGCCGAACGCGAAGATCACCGCATTGGTATGCAGTGGGCGCAGACGACCATAAGATAGAAAAGGAGCAAGGAATTCAGGCACATTGGCGCTGACAAGCTCCGGCCAGACCAGCTGGGCGGCAATGATGACACCGACCAGCATGCCAACAATGCCCCAGATGACGGTCATCACGGCAAACTGCCGCACGACCTTGTAGTTATATGTGGTTTGCGTTTCCGACATGGACCCACCTCTCGTTGATAAAAAGACTTGGTGCGCCATCACGCCAAAAACATGAGATGGCACATGGTGCAGGATGCTATTTTAGGCGGGCAAGCCGCTATTTGATGTAGATCAATTGAATGGTTGAAGCACAAAAATATGGCCGACCAAAGGGGACAGGGCTTGACAGACGAAAAAAAAGGGTGCGTCGCAACGCACCCCAACCCCAACAGAGAAACAGTCTGACCTCGTGAGAGGTCACATTTACCTCGCAGTAAAGTGAGGGGGATTATGTTCTGAAGCGGGCTTCTGGCTTTGATGCAAATCAAACGGGCGGTAGTTTTTCCGGGTCTGGGGGCAAAGTGTCTGGCGCAGCCGCAGGCGGAAGCGTTTTTTCTTTGGGCAAGTCATCGTCCATCAGGAGCCGGAAACCGGGGCCTTCCAGATCGTCGAACTGGCCGCCGCACACCGAACGCCAGAAAATCACGGCAATGGCGAAGACGAGGAGCACCGAGAAGGGAATCAGGAGATACAGCACTTCCATAGGGTTTTGACCTTTGTGACGTTCAGTCGGGCGCATCCTTCTGGATACGCAGCGCGTTCAACACCACCAGCAGCGAACTGGCCGACATGCCAATGCCCGCTGCCCAGGGCTTGACATAGCCGAGCGCCGCCAAAGGCAGCGCCAGCACATTATAGACAAAAGCCCAGGCAAGATTCTGGCGAATGATGCGGAGGGCAAAACGGCTGCGCCGCACGCCGCGCCGCAAGTGTTCCAGATTGTCCGAGAGCAGGATGAAATCCGCCTGCGCGCGCGCCAGTTGCGCCCCCGCCCCCATCGCGATGGAGACTTGCGCCTGCGCCAGCACGGGCGCGTCGTTGACGCCATCGCCCACCATCGCCACCACCCGCCCTTCGGCTTGCAGGGCCACCACCGCCTGATGCTTGTCCTGCGGCGACATGGCGGCGCGGACTTCGTCAATGCCCAGTTGTTTTGCCACCCGCCGCGCCACAGGTTCGGCGTCGCCCGACATCAGGAGCACCCGGCAGTTGTTTATACGCAGGTCGTGGATCAACGCGGCGGCTTCTGTGCGGACTTCGTCGCCGCAGCGAAAGAAGGCGACTATGCCCTGTTCGTTGCCCAGCGCCACCACGGTATCCCCGGAAACCCGCCAGTCCGCCGGACAGGCATCGTCCTGCGGGGGATTTTGCGTCAGCGCCGCCGCGTAATCCGGGCGGCCAATGCGCCAGCGCTGGCCGTCGATGCGTCCTTCCAGCCCCTGTCCGGCCAGCGCCTCAATGGCCTCGACGGCAGGCAGCGCCGCCTCGCCCGCCGCCTGCCGCAGGGCGCGCGCCAGCGGATGTTCCGACGCCTGTTCAAGCGCCGCCGCGTGGCGCAGCGCAACAGCGGCGTCCAGAAGCGCGTCGGGTGTAAAAACCTCCAGAAGCTGCATTTCGCCACGGGTCAACGTGCCGGTTTTGTCAAACACAAAACAGTTGGCGCGCGCCAGGGTTTCGACGGCGTGCCCTCTTGTTGCCAGCAATCCGTCCCTGGCCAGCGCCCCGGCGGCCACGGTGAGCGAGATGGGGGTGGCCAGCGCCAGCGCACAGGGACAGGTGACCACCAGCACCGAAACCGTAATCCACAGGGCGCGGGCGGCATCCACCCACCACCAGCCGAGCGCCACCGCCGCCGCCACCACGAGCAGGACGGCGACAAACCATTGCGCCACCCTGTCCGCCATTTCGACCACATGCGGTTTTTCCGCCGCCGCCCGCTCCATGAGGCGGAGGATGGCCGCCAGACGACTTTGCTCGCCCACCTGCCGGACTTCTACGATGAGCGGGCTTTCCATATTCAGCGCGCCGCCCGTCACCGTGTCGCCCGCCTGCTTCGGGCAGGGACGGCTCTCGCCGGTCAGGAGGGATTCATTGGCGTTGCTCTTGCCTTCCAGCACCCGACCATCTGCCGGAATGGCCTCGCCGGGACGCACCAGCACGGCCTCGCCCACGGCGAGATCGGCCACCATCACCTGTTCCGGCTCCCGGCTGGCGGGAAAGCGCGGCAGGCGCTGGCAGAAGGCGGGCAACAGTTTGGTCAGCGCTTCCGTCACGCTGACCGCTTTTTGACGCGCCGTCATTTCCAGATAGCGACCGCCCAGCAGGAAAAAAACGAACATGGCGACGGAATCAAAATACACTTCACCGCTGCGGGTCAGCGTGGCCCAGACGCTGGCGGCGAAAGATACGCCCACCCCCAGCGCCACCGGCACATCCATGCCGACCCGACGCCATTTGAGGTCGCGCCAGGCGCCCCGGAAAAAGGGCGCGGACGAATACAGCACGACCGGCAGGGTCAACAGCAGGCTGGCCCAGCGGATCAGGGTCTCGATGTCCATCGACATGTCGCCTTCGCCCGCCAGATAGACGGGGATGGCGTACATCATCACCTGCATCATGCCGAAGCCCGCCACCCAGACCCGCCAGAGGGCGTCGCGGCGTTCCTTTTTCGCCAGTTCCTCGTGCCGCGTCGCGTCGTAGGGATGGGCGCGATAGCCAATGGCGGCGATGGCGGCGAGAATTTCGGAAAGTTTGAGGCGTTGCGTATCCCAGCGCACACGGGCGCGGCGGGTGGCGTAATTGACGCTGATGCCCGTCACCCCCGGCAACTGGCCGATGTGCCGCTCGTTCAACCAGACGCAGGCGGCGCAGGTAATGCCTTCGAGCATCAGGGAGGCTTCCCGCTCCGTCTCGCCCAGTTCGCGCACAAAACTTTTCTG
>JAITNI010000308.1 GCA_031290535.1 Zoogloeaceae bacterium | reverse complement strand
TCATGCCGGGCGGAAAGATAACGCGCCGCATGGCGTAGCGGCACTTGCGCGCCAGCGGCGACCGGGAGAATGATTTCCGCATTGCCCAGATCGTAAAGTCCCTTTTTGCCCCTTGCCTTGAGCGCGGCCTTGGATAAGGCCAGATGCCGCCCCCAGACGGGAATTGCCGCGATCCAGTCTTCTGCCTGCCGCCAGCCCAGATAGCGTACCGGAATTTCCGCCAACTCCGCGAGGCGCTCGACAACGGGCGGGAAGGTGGCGACGCTGCCGCCGAAGCGTTGCCAGACCTCGGCATACTCCGCCGCCGTGATTTCCATCCAGCCGCGTTCGCGCAAACAGCGCCAGCGATTCAGCATGAGGGTCTCCCGATCAGCCCGGAAAGCATGGGCAAACGCCAGAATGCTTCACGCCCTGCCGCGTCGGAAAACTGTTGTTGCAAGCGGTCGCGCATTGGCGTTGCCCCCTCTGTGGGCGTGGCGCGCCGGGATTGCGTGATGAGGCCATGCGCCAATGCCTTGGCGTCCTGAAAGGGGAACAGGTCGCCAATGCCGTCCGCCACTTCGCGCCCGCCGCCGCAATCGCTGACGATCAGGGGCACCGCCGCCGCCATCGCTTCCAGCAACACCATGCCGAAAGGTTCGCGGTCGGAGGAGAGCGCGAAGAGATCGAACGCCTTGAAATAGCGGCGGGCATGGGAAATCTGGCCGCAAAAACGCACCGATTCCGCAATGCCCAGTTCGGCAGCCAGCGCCTTCAACGCGGATTCCAGCCGCCCTTCGCCCAGAATCGCCAGCAGGCTGCCCGGCGGCAAGTACGGTAGCGCCTGCGCAAAGCCGCGCAGCAAGGTGGCCTGATCCTTGTCGGGATGCAGGCGTCCCACATTGCCGATCACCCAACTTTCCAGCGGCAGGCCGAGCGCGGCGCGCGCTTCCGGGCGAGAAATCTGTTCGGCCTGCACGGCTTCAATGTCGATGCGGTTGTACAGCGTTTCGATGCGGGAGGGGAGCCAACCCGGCAGCGCGGCACGCAGATCGTCGCGCACGGCGTTGGAGACGCCCAGCAAGGCGAGGCGATGGCGAAACACACGGGCGAACAAGCGTCGGGAAAGCCGCTGGTAATCGCCAAAGGCGTGATGTACGCCGATCACCGGCAAGTCCGTACCCAACAGCGCCCCATAAATGGGCTTGAAGCGATGCGCGATGCAAAAGGCAAAATCACGTTCGGCGACGATGCGGCGAATCTCCCGAATGGCTTTCAATTTGAGGCCACGCACCTCGGCGCTGGTGTATTGGAGAAACATCACCGCGTCCGAAGCGGAGCCGCGCACAACCGCCGCGTTTTCCGCCCCGGTCAGATAAACGGTGGCAACCTTGTACGGCGTTCCCTGAAACAGGCTGGCATACTGACGGGCGCAATCCAGAAACGGCCCATCATAACCGTGGCAAAACTGCAAAACCCAGGGGGTTGTTGTGGGAGCATTGTGGCGCATATAGGACGGCATTGTACACGAGCGCGGGGAAGATTCGTGTTTGCCTTCATGTGCCCGTCCGGTCTTCCATGAGCGCATCAATCCCTCTCTCTGCTGACGACGCTTGGAACAGGAAAATTGGATTGAATCGTCCGGGATGCGACAGTTGGCTCCCTTGGGGACTTCAATACCGTCGCCCCGTGAGGGCGCACTCCCTGCTTCTGCTGTTGCGCTCGCGGGAGGCGGCGGTCATTTGTTCAGAGTTCCTCTTAACGCTGATAATTGGGCGGCGGCGCGTAATTGCTGCGAGGATTGTCTGCCGGGAAAGTCTGCGGGCTTTGTTGTGTTGCGGGGGCGTGTCGCGGCGGCGGGGTGTTCAGCGCGAATACGGCAGTGCCGATAACGCCAATATTGGCCGATGAACCTGCCTCCGTATTGGCGGCGTAGGCGTCTCGTGGCGCGGAGAAACGGAAGGCGGCGACCTCGTGCTGGTTCTTGCGGAACCCCTCAATCAACAACGTGCTGTTGGGATAAAGCACGTAGCCGCGACTGGAAAGCGAACCGGAAGAACCGTCGAGCACATCCAGTCCATCCACGGTTGCGACAATCTCGTAAGTTGCTTGGGAATAATTCTGGTAGAACAGTTGGTAACGCTCGCCATTGTTGCCTTTTAGATAGAGCTTGCGCTCATCCTGCGTGAGTTCCCATTTGCGGTTCTTGTCATCAAGAATGGAAAGGCCAATGCGCCCCTCGGCCAGCATGGCTTCCCGAATGGCGCGCCCTCGATAGTTGGCGGCGGAATAGCGCACTTCGATCACATCCACCGGCTGGCTGGAAACCCGCCACAAATCAACATTGACGACATCGGAGGAAATGCCTTCGCCCCATTGGGTGCCAAGTCGCTCGGACGATCTGGCCTGCTGCGGAGCTGGCGGGGCAACGGTTTCCTGCGCCAGATAAACAGGAAGTTGCGAACAGCCGACCATAAAGGCCAGCGTGGCGGCATAAAAGCCAAGTCTGGTCGCAAAACGCATCTCAAGCTCCTCTGGATGAAATTGATTCAGCTTGTTAGGGAAACTCTGAACAACTTCCAACCGTTCGGGTTGAGCCTGTCGAAACCCTTGGTTTTACAGGAAATGCCCTTCGACAAGCTCAGGGCGAACGGGATTAATCAGAGTTTCCTTAACGAAGGAGAAAGTCTAATCCTGTTTATTCATGCCGACAACCGGATTTTCGTCAGCGCGTCAACTTCCATCCCTGCCGACGGCGCTTGACGTCGCCCATCATAATCCCGCTCGTTCCCCCCCGAACGAAAACTGTGAAAACGGCGACAGATCATTGGTCGGTCATTTTTCCACCCGCATATTTTTCGTCGCCGACGGTCTGCCGCGTCCCCCGCTGTCACGCCTGCCGCTTCGGGCGCAGGCCGTTCAAAAAGAGATCGACGGTGCGGTTGACGTGGGTTTTGACTTCTTCCTCGTCGAGGGGCGCTCGGAGGCGCAGCGCCAATTCCAGATAGAGGTTACCGCGCACCATGCCGATAAAGGCGTGGGCGGCGGCGAGGCAATCGTCTACTTCAATTTCACCGCGAGCGCGGGCGGTTTCCAGAATTTCCGCCAGAAGCCGCGCCCCTTTGCCCGGCCCCTGCTCGAAAAAGGTTTTCGCCCGTTCAGGAGAGGACAGCGCGTCCTGCATAATGATCCGGCTCAAGGCAATGCCCCGTGCCGACATCAAAACGGTGACGAGATTGTGGGCGAATTGCGTCAGCGCGGCGGATAAATCGCCGCTTTTGCCAACTTCGTCAATCGACAGGATTTCTTTTGCAATCTCGACCTCCATCGCAACCAGCAAGCCCGCCTTGCCGCCGAAAGCCGTGTAAATGCAGCGCCGCGAGCCGCCCGCGCGCCGAATGATGGCATCCAGACTGATGGCATCAATGCCCTGTTCCAGCGACACTTCCATCGCCGCCGCCAGCAACGCCGCCCGCCGCTCGTCCCGATTCAAGCGCCGGACAAACGGGGTTTTTGACGCCGCCGCATGGGGTGGCTTTGGCGTGTCTTCCCGCCCGCTTTTCCCCTTGAGGTTATGGCGCATTTTGTGGTTCCTTCACGAAATTTGAGCCGGATTGTGACGGATTCAGGGAAGTTTGAAGGGGATTGCATGTTTTTTTATGCTTCCAAACTGGCTATCCAGGTCGCCGCTTTTATAAACAGCTACGGCTTTCTGTGAGGGGTCCTCCTCATGAAAACCACTCATCGTAATTCCCAATCCTAGAAAGTTGATAATCCCTAAAACCTCGTAGGGAGAATCATCCTCTTTGATCAATACAGCCAGCGCTTCCAGTTCCGGCATCTGGAAAAGTTTTTTCTCCTTAAAAGACAAACCTCTCATTTTTGGCCAAAATCCAAAGTGCACAGCGGTATTATCTTTTTCGTCATACGTCACAAGAAGGTCATTGCCATCTGTACGATACTCCTGCCGTTCTCCATAATACCCTTCACCGATGGATGAAGGTGCGCCAAGAATATCTGCCACTTGTTGTGGCGTCATGCCAAACCTGAGATTCTCCACGCCAACAAAAGGGACAATCTCAAATTCCATGTCCGTTAATCTGCTTTTCATGTGACGACTCCCATGTGCGAGTGTAGATTGGGAAAGCGTAGCACACTTCTACGGTTGTAGCTTCCGACGTGCAGCTTGACCCCACTAGCCCCCGATAGTACCATCCCTCAACTTTGGTACTCAACAGTACCAACTCGACTTTTCGGAGTCCCAAAATGAACAACGAAACCCCTCCTCCCGCGCCAGACCCCGCCCCCGGACGTACCCGCAAACGGGCGCTGATGGGTCTTGCCCTTCTTTTTCTCGGCGGCGCGGCGGCGTATGCCCTGTATTGGTTTGGGGTCGCGCAGTGGCGGGAGTTCACCGACGATGCCTATGTCGCCGGGCATATTGTGCAGATTACCCCGCAGGTCGGCGGCACGGTGCGCGCCGTGCGGGTGGAGGATACCGACGCCGTGGCGGCGGGTGAGATTCTGGTCGAACTCGATGACGCCGATAGCCGGGTGGCATTGGAGGCGGCGGAGGCGACGCTGGCGCAAACGGTGCGCGAGGTACGCGCCCTCACGGTCAATAACAAGGTGTTGCGCGCCCAGATTGCCGCCCGTCAATCCGATGTCGACCGCCTGCGCCGGGATTTGGCGCGCCGGGAACCCATCGCGGCGCTGGGCGCGGTGCCCAAAGAAGACGTCGACCATACCCGCGACGCGCTCACGGCAGCGCGTTCCGCGTTGACGGCGGCGCGGGAACAACTGGCGGCGAATCAGGCACTCACCGGGGCGCTGACCAGCGACGCGGAAATCCACACGCATCCCCGTATCAAACAGGCGGCGGCGCGGGTAGAGGAAGCCTGGCTCGCCTGGTCGCGCTCGCGCCTGTATGCGCCGGTCGCGGGGCAAGTGGCGAAGCGCACGGTGCAGGTCGGGCAGCGCGTCGCCGCTGGTACGCCGCTGATGACGGTGATTCCCCTGCGTCAACTATGGGTCGATGCCAATTTCAAGGAAGGACAATTGGGTAAAATGCGCCTCGGCCAGCCCGTCACCCTGACCGCCGATTTCTATGGCACACAGATAAAATATCGCGGGCGCGTCGCGGGACTGGCGGCGGGGACGGGCAGCGCCTTCGCCCTCCTGCCCGCGCAAAACGCTACCGGCAACTGGATTAAAGTGGTGCAGCGTCTGCCGGTGCGGGTAACGCTGCACCCCGACGACCTCGCCGCGCATCCCCTGCGGATTGGCCTTTCCATGCAGGTGACGGTCGATACGCACGAACGGGACAATGCCAACGGCAACGATGCCCCCTTGCCGCCGGAAGCCGCGCCCGCCGAAGCAAGCGCCTCCCATCCCGCATTAATTGCCGCCCGCGCCCGCGTTGCGGACATCATCCGCGACAATGACATTCAGCCCCCTGCGCCTACCCGCTGACTCCAATTGGTAATAGAAACGTCCCCCACCCTCTCCCCCAACCCCTCTCCCGCAAGCGGGCGAGGGGCGACCTGCAATGCGTTTGCAGGCCTTGAAATTTGAATGCCATGTCCGCCCCGACCGCCCCCCCTCCCCTGCCCCCGCTCGAAGGCGGCGCGCGCGTTCTGGCGACGCTGGCGCTGGCGTTGGCGACCTTCATGAACGTGCTCGACACCACCATCGCCAATGTCTCCATTCCCACGATCGCGGGCAGTGTCGGCGCATCCGCCAGTCAGGGCGCGTGGGTCATCACCTCGTTTGCGGTGGCCAACGCCATTTCCGTGCCACTCACCGGCTGGCTGGCGCAGCGTTTCGGGCAGGTGCGGGTGTTTGTCGCCTCTATCCTGCTGTTCGTCCTCACCTCCTGGCTGTGCGGCCTCTCTTCCAGTCTGGAAATGCTGGTTGCGTTTCGCGTCGCGCAGGGGCTGGTGGCCGGGCCGATGATTCCCCTGTCGCAATCCCTCCTCCTGCAATCCTACCCCAAGGCCAAAGCCGGGATGGCGCTGGCGGTGTGGACGATGACCACCACCGTCGCGCCGGTAATCGGCCCCATCCTCGGCGGCTGGATTTCCGACAATATGTCCTGGGGCTGGATTTTCTACATCAACATTCCGAGCGGTCTTATCGCGGCGGGTTTGAGCTGGATGCTGCTCAAACACCGCGAATTGCCCACCGCCCGCCTGCCAGTCGACGTCGTGGGACTGGCGCTGCTGATTCTCTGGGTCGGCGCGTTGCAATTGATGCTCGACCGGGGACGGGAACTGGACTGGTTCGCCTCGCCTTTCATTATCGGATTGGCAGTGACGGCGCTGACGGGATTCTGTTTTTTTCTCGTCTGGGAATTGACCGAACAGCATCCCATTGTCGACCTGAGCCTGTTTGCCGGACGCAGTTTCGCCCTCGGCACCCTCTGCATCGCCCTGGGTTATGGCCTCTTTTTCGCCAGCATCATCATTCTGCCCTTGTGGATGCAGCAATACATGGGCTACACCGCCACCTGGGCGGGAATGGCAATGGCTCCGATCGGCATTCTGACCATGCTCTTCGCCCCGCTCGACGGCAAATCCATGAGCCGCATTGACCCGCGCCT
>JAITNI010000301.1 GCA_031290535.1 Zoogloeaceae bacterium | reverse complement strand
ATCGCGCTCACGCCAGGACGCAAACTCTGGCTGGCGTGGAAGACGTGGGTGTTCGCGTAAGGCGACCAGAGATGAGGGAAACTCTGAATAACCCCGTTCGCCCTGAGCTTGTCGAAGGGCATTCCCTGCAAAAACAAGGGCTTCGACAGGCTCAGCCCGAACGGTTGGGCGTTGTTCAGAGTTTCCCTCGGGGGAGAAGGCGCCCCGGCAGGGGCGGATGAGGGGAGGCCGTTCAGTATGTATAGGCGGTTCTGCAACCTGAACCGCTGCCCCTCATCCGCGAATTAGCCAACGGCGCAGCCCCTTCTCCCCAAAGGGGAGAAGGGGCAACAATGCCTTTTCTCCGGTGAAAAGAAGGAAAAATCTCGCTGCGGCTGGGATTTTTGCATGTTTTTAGCATTCATGCGATTGCCCTGCGCGCCAAGATAAGATTTGCTTCTTTTGGATAAATCGCATTTAATCTTGGGTTTTGTGACGCAAATTTGACAGCCTATGCCTTCGATGACCGATTCCTTTCCGCTTCAGAACCATCTCGTCGCAGGCCGTGAAGTGCTGGCCTGTCTGCCTTCTGCGGGTCTTGCCGACGCGGAGAAGCCGCCCCTTCTGTTCGTGCACGGCGCGTTTGCCGGAGCCTGGATGTGGGCGGATACCTACATGCCCTGGTTTGCCCAGGCGGGCTATCCCTGCTACGCGCTCTCGCTGCGCGGGCATGGCAACAGTTCCGACCGGGAGCGCATCGACTGGCTGTCGATCGGCGAATACGTGGAAGACCTGCAAGTGGTGGCGGAGTGGCTGGAAACCCCGGCGGTGCTGGTCGGGCATTCCATGGGCGGCTTTGTGGTGCAAAAATATCTGGAACGGCATCCGGCGCTGGCGGCGGCGCTGCTGTGCGCCGTGCCGCCGCAGGGGCTGGCGGCTTCCCAGTTTCACATGCTGTTTCAAAAGCCGGGGCTGTTTCTGGAACTGAACAACGTCATGAATGGCCGCCAGGTCAGTCTGGACGCGATTCGGGAATCCCTGTTTTCCCAGCCGGTCAGCGAGTCCACCCTTTCCCGTTTTCGCGCCAAAATGCAGGTGGAATCACAACGGGCAATGTGGGACATGACGGTGTTTCATCTGCCCACCCTGCCCTTTACCGCCCGTCCGCCGCTGTTCATTGCCGGAGCCGAGCATGATGTGATGGTGCCGCCCTTCATGGTGCTGGCCACGGCGCACACTTACGGCGTCGAGGCGCACATGTTCAAGGGCATGGGTCATGCCATTACGCATGAACGGGACTGGCGCGAAACAGCGGAACCCCTTCTGGACTGGCTGGAGGCGCAGGTCAGCGGACAAACACAACACCCACGCGCCGAGAATATGGCGGCGCCTTCAGGCGCTTACGTCAACGCTTTGGCCTAGGTGGGCAGGATTGGCCGGTTGCGGCAGGGCTTCCAGAATTTGCAGGGCGGCAGCGGCCTGAAGATTGATCGCTTTTTTGAGCACCACCATATTGACGGCGTCGCCCGTCTGCGCCTGACTGGTCTGCGCTGCAAGGCTGCTGACCGCCGTATTGATGTCCATGACAGACTTCCTTAAACAGGGTGAATTGGTTACAGTATAGCCTGTCGCGCGAAAAAACCTGCCGCCGCGCCCCCTCTGTTTCATGAAAGTACAAACCGTCATGCCAGAAGAACAAAACCTGCGTTTACCCGGCAACGTCCCCGACAGCGCGTCCAACATCGCCGCCGACGCCAGCCGCAGCCAGATTGCCGAGGTCATCCGCGCCAAGCGGGATCGGCGCGAATTCTCCCTTTCTCCCGAAGCACTGGCGGCCAAGGAAGCCGCCCTGCTGGCGGATATTGAATCCTTCGATTTCGCAGCGGCGCAGGCGGCGGCCATCCGGGCGCATCAAAACGGACTGACAGGCGGTGGATGGGCGCCGGAACAGGCCGCAGAGGAAAAAACGCGGAATTATCCGAACATCGTCCCCGATGGCGTGGTGCGGCCCATCAAACGCACGGACGCCACAAAGGAAAACATCAAGAACGAGGATTTTTCCAGTTTGCCGCATTTTTCCGGCGGCCTGCTCAAGCAGTTGCGCCAGCAGGTTGGAATCCTGACCGGGCAGCAGGAGGCTGAATGGCAACATCTGGCCGAGGTGGAGTCCGAACTGGGGCTGACCCTGTATCAAACCTTCTCCTATCTGCACGACCTGACCCTGCAACTCAACATCCTGAAGCCCGCCATCCCACGCGAGTATCTGATTACCGACGGTTGCGAACTGAAAAATCTGGTCTGGCAGCGCGGACTGGTGGATTATCGCACCCTGCCCAAGAGCGCCGGGAATACCGTTGAATCGGTGAGTTTCAGTTATCGCCTTGCCAGCGAAACGCCACTGGTCATCGAGCGCGAAGGCCCCCTTGCGGACGCCTTCCGCCAGCGGCATTTCGAATTCAACCTGAAAGACGTCACGGAAGAATTCCGCAGCGCCAGCCGCTATCTGGAACGGGTGCGGTTTACCATCACCCCGGAAATCAGGGTCA
>JAITNI010000275.1 GCA_031290535.1 Zoogloeaceae bacterium | reverse complement strand
TGCGGGACAATCTGTTTACCAGAGGGCCGGTGTTGAGCGCCGGGTTTGTGGTCAATGCCAACGGGCCGCAACTGGTGGAGGATTGCATTGCCTCGGTGCGTTCCGGCGACAATCTGGTGATTTTCCCGGAAGGGACGCGCAGTCTGGAACATAATGGCGCCTTGAATCCCCTGAAGCGCGGCGCGGTCAATATTGCCCTGCGCGGCGGGCTGGCGCTGACGCCAGTGGTCATCACGGTGTCGGAACCGATGTTGGGCAAGGGACAACGCTGGTATCATGCGCCAGTGCGGCGTCCGCATTTTGTGCTGTCGGTGGAAGAGGATATTGCCCCTCCGCCGGATGGGGTCGGGGCGGACACCGCGCAGGCAGGGCGGGAGGCGCGGACGCTTTCCGACCATTTGAAGGTTTTTTTCACACGGGAAATACAACGACAATGCTCGAACTGATACAGGAAGTCAAAGCGTTCATCATCGAGACGCTGGATCTGGAAGACGTCACCCCCGCCGACATCGACGATGACGCGCCGCTGTTCGTTGAGGGTCTGGGGCTGGATTCCATTGATTCGCTGGAACTGGGCGTCGGGCTGCAAAAACGCTACGGTCTCAAGATTGCCGCTGAAACCGAGGAAACGCGCCAGATTTTCGCCTCGGCGCGGGCGCTGGCCGGGTACATCGCGGCACACCGCACCCAATAACCGGATGAGTGAGATGCAAGAAAAAATGACCGAAGACGCCGCCTTCGCCCTGATCGCCGGGCTGCTCACCGACCTGTTCGCCATCGCCCCGGAAAAAATCACCCGCACGGCGAATCTGTATCAGGACCTGGACATCGACAGCATCGACGCGGTCGATCTGGCGATTGAGTTCAAGAAACAGACGGGCCGCCAACTGACCCCGGAAGAATTCAAGCAGATTCGCACCGTGGGCGATATTGTGCAGGTGTTTTGCGCGGGCGGGGGGAAGTGAGATTGCTCTGGACGTCAACTCCCCTCGCCGGCTTGCGGGAGAGGGGGTGGGTGAGTGGGAAATGCGTTCTCCGTTTTGCGCGTATGGAGTGCGGGTGCTTGCTCCCGCTTTTCGTGCTGCCCCAAAGCGGCGGCAAGCCACCGCACTCCATAATATTGAACACTCATGCCTAACTGGTTCGCCCTCGCCCTTGGCGTCGCCTTGCCGCTTTTCTTCTGGCTTTGTCACGCCCTGAACTGGCCGTTCTGGTGGGGGGGGCTGCTGCTTTTGCCACTCGCCTTGCCGCGCAAAAACGCCGCCGGCTTTTCCCTCTGGTCAGTGTTGCCGCCTGCGGCCAGACCCCTGCTTGGCCTTGTCGCCGCCCTGTTGGGACTGGCGGCGCTGATCGCTCAAAACAGCCTTTCCCTGCAATATTATCCGGTGCTGGTGAATCTGATGCTGCTGCTCCTTTTTGCTCTGAGCCTGAAACAAAAGCAGAGCCTCATCGAACATCTGGCGCGGCGCATGGAACCCGACCTGCCGGAATCCGGCGTGCGCTATACGCGCCGGGTGACAGAAGTCTGGTGCCTGTTTTTTCTCATCAACGGCGGCATCGCCTGGTGGAGCATCAGCGCGGGAGAAGCCGTCTGGGCACTCTATAACGGCGGCATCGCCTACCTGCTGATGGGGGGGATGTTCGCGGGCGAATGGCTGATTCGCCGCCGGATGAAAAAACGCGCCGCGCAGGAAAAATCGCCCGAAAAAGCGCAGGAACAGGAACAGAAAAAGGGAGCCGCCCCCCATGCCTGAGGTTTTTCCGATTTGCCAGTGTCGCTGCCGCACGGAACAGAAAACCGATGGCAGCACATCAGGATCGGCGCGGGGGCATGGGGAGCCTCATGGTTTGTGGGGAGGGTTAAAATTTTTACCCTGTTCATGAGGATTTCCGTTTGAATAGACGCCATGAGAATCCCGGTTTACGGCCTTCGGACGTCTGCGTCTGAAGGTCTTTCAGCGCCGCCTGTGCCGGGGCGTAGTCTTGTTCGGCGGCGGCCCGAAGCCAGCGGACGGCCTTAGCAAAATCCTGCTCCACGCCTTGACCATCGCGGTACAAGAGACCCAGATTATATTGAGCCGCAGCATAGCCCTGTTCAGCCGCTTTCACCTACCATCCGGTGCTCCTTATACCCTCTTGTTGCATGGTAAACTCTTGTCATTGCTTCCTCAATCATGAGGGGGCTTCTTTGGAGAACGTCATGAAAAAGCTCACGATCCTGCTTCTGTCCTCTGTCTTTGTCCTTTCTGCCTGCTTTGAGGAAAAGCCAAAGGAGCCGCGCACTGTTGACTTTTTCAAAGACCCGAAGAACATTGAGACTTTCAAGGAGGTTCTGGACTATTGCAGAAATAATAGTTTATGGGATACCGACCATGAATGCGAAAGTGCCAATCATGTATACGGCGCGATTTCTTTTGTTCGCGGGGTTGGTGAAACTTTCACAACAGATCAACGACAGGAACTTGAGGTAGCGTATACCGGGATCACCGTCGAAGAGAGAAAGCGCCGGAAAGAAGAAAATGCCTACGGTGCCCCTTACCAACATATAGATCCGTGAGGAGATAAAAATGGCCGCTCCGGACATTCCTACCAGCCCATCAGCAGGGACTTCACACTGCCATTGATAGACTTGCCGAAGGCGCGGTGGGTGGCACCATTTCGGCGATTACAGCAAGCATTGTGCTGATGGTTACGTTTTACTATGTACTGATGGGCTGCCAGATGATCTTGGGATATGCTGCCTTTTTCTTGTCTATCTCGACGCCTTCGCCGTGTTGATAGAGATAGCCCGGAGCGTTTCGCGCCTGTTCCTGCCCCTGCTCGGTGGCTTTTTGATGCCAGTGGGCGGCCTCGGACAAATTTTGTGCGACGCCCTCGCCCGTATCGTACATTTT
>JAITNI010000154.1 GCA_031290535.1 Zoogloeaceae bacterium | reverse complement strand
GGCCATGAACGCCGCCACCTTTGAGGCGCTGTATTCGGCCTTTTCCCGGATGCACGTGCAAAAAACCTGGGAAGCCATCCTGAATACGCCGCTGGGGCTGGAAGACGTGCTGTTGGGGGAACTCTTCTGGGCGGCGACCAAATCGCTCCTCTCCGGTGCGGCGATTCTGGCCGTGGTGAGCGTCATGGGGCTGACGCACGGCCCGCTGGCGCTCTGGGTGCTGCCGGTCATCCTGCTCACGGGGCTGGCCTTCGCCGCGCTGGGGCTGATCTGGAACGCGCTGGCGCCGTCCTATGATTTTTTCATGTATTACTTTACCCTGTTCATCACCCCCATGACGCTGATTTCCGGCGTCTTTTTCCCCACCGACCAGCTCCCCGGCTGGCTGGCGACTTTGGGCGCGTGGCTACCGCTCGCGCAAGGCGTGGCGCTGGCGCGTCCCCTGCTGAACGGCCAGATTCCCCCGCACATCTTCAGTGCTATCGGCGCGCTACTGTTCGTCACGATCTTCTCCTACGCCATCGCCCTGACGCTGACCAAACGGCGCATGATGAAGTGAACGGTTTTGCTTCTCCCGCCTACCGCAACAACCGGTTCAGCCAGCGCCCCATTCTGACGCCAGCGGCGGCGAGGCGGGATTGGGCAATGGATTGGGCGCGGCGCTGGAATGCGGGCGTCAGGCGCGGACTGTCGGCGGCGGCGGGATAGACATCCTGCAACAGCAGCGCCCGGTTTTCAGACACCCAGAGGGCAATGTCGCCTTGCGGGGGAGAAGGCTGTTCGCGTAACGGACGCAGGGCATTTTCCAGCGCCGCGCCGCGCAGCCGAGAAGGGCCGGGGAGGTCGTCCCAGTAGGCGTGCAGGGTGAGGACGCTTTTGGAGGCGCGACCGGCGACTTCAATCTCAAACCCGTTGCCGCCCCGATCGCCCCGGCCTCCCACATGCAGGGGCTGGTGAATGTCGCCGACCAGATGCAAAAACCACGGCAGGGCGTAGATTTGCGCGGCGGCATCTCCTGTGGCCAGATCGCGGGCCAGTTGTTCCAGCCGGGTATCAATTTCTCCCTTGCTCGCCACGCCCGGTTCGTCCCGATAATGCCATTGCGTTTGCCGCAGCATGTGGGGAAAGCCGGGGAGGAGGGGCGTGGGCGGTTCGTCGGCGTGGTGAAAACGGGGGTCGTAACGGATGTTGTCCGGCCAGATGGCGGCTTCCAGAAACACGCCGTAATCGGGGTCGGCCTCCTGCTGGCGTTTTTTCCAGCGTTCGTAATCGGGATGCTGGCGCAACAGGGCCGTGGCCCGTTGCCGGACAGGAACCGCCATCCGTTCCCAGGCCAGTGCTGCCGTCAGCCGATGCCCAGCGGCGTTCCAGGCGAAGGCGGGGGACGCATTGAGGCAAAAAAGCAACAGCAGGAAAACGGGGAGGCGGCGCATGGGCGGGATTATAGCGGGTTCATCCCGATCGCGTAACGCATGACGCATGATCGCGTCAATGAAGACGCCGCCTGTCTTGCCCGGTGATGAATTGCTCTGCGCCCGCGATACTTTCGGGGACAAAAAACCGCCCCGAAAGGCGGTTTTGGCAAGTCTGACGCAAGAAACGCTATGACTTGTGTGCGGCGCGCCGCCGACGGGCGATAACGCCCATCAGGCCGAGACCGGCCAGCAGCAGGGCGTAGGTTTCCGGTTCGGGAACGGCGGGCGCGCCATAGGTATAGGTAATGGAGGCGCTTTTGATGACGCCCGCGAAAACCCAGGAGTACGTATAGACAGGTTCATAAATGCCTGCGAGGGTATTGTAGCCAAACTCCCTGGTGAAGTAAGCGCCGACACTGTCCAGACTGACCTGCCCGAAACCGTAATCTATCCACGACAGGCTCAGATCAATCGGGCCGAATTTGTCACGCAAGGCGAGTGTCTGTCCATAACCGTTATCTGCGGTTCCGACATGTCCCATATAGTCTTCCGTATAACCAACCTGCATCGTCGATAGCCCCGTGCTCACCGAATCCAGGAAAAAATGGCCTACGGAAGCATAGCTAAAAGGATAGCTCGATCCACTGCCCTGGACATAATTTAACGGAGTTGCCAGTAGGGCATTCGTCGAGGTATTGGCGCTGGCGGTGCTGCCCAGCGTGGCGGAGAGAACAGCAAAGACAACGGTTAAAATGCGGACAAGGTTTTTCATTTTGACCTCCAAGGTCGTTAAGAAAAAAACGGCCAAAGAAGGCCAGAAGGCCAGAAGGCCAGAAGGCCAGAAGGCATTGTAATAAAGCATGACGAATTATTGCAAGCGTTTTCTGCTGCCGTGTTTTTGCCGCCCTCACCGCGCAGTGCCGGACAATCGTTTCCAGAGGGGGCTTTCTCCCTGACAAGGGAGGATTGTTGGACGTTCATGTGATTGTCCTGTATTGTCCCTCCGCCCGATTCCCGCATCCCAAAACCCTGCTACACTTGCAGCCCGAATTCTTTTCACGTCCTGCTCATGTCTTTTGCACTCCCTCCTCCCTTGCCCCCGGATTCTCTGGCGGGCGCGCTCTGGTACGCGGCTTCTGTGGTAGCGCGGGTGATGGCGGGGCACAGTCTGGCGGAGGGGGCTGTTGAAGAAATCCCGCCCCCCACACGCCCCGCCGCGCAGGATATTGTGTATGGCGTGTTGCGCCGCTATGGCGCGGGGGAGGCGCAGTTGCGGCCCTTCTTGAAAAATCCGCCCTATCCGGCCATTCACGCCCTGCTTTTTTGCGCCCTCTACCGGCTGGAAACCTGGACGGACGCGCCGCACACGGTGGTGCATCAGGCCGTGGCGGCGGCGGAACATCTGGAAGGAGGGCGCTACAAGGGGCTGGTCAATGGCGTGTTGCGAAATTTTTTGCGCCAGCAGGAAAATCCGCCTGTTGTTGAAGTCCGCCCGGAAACCGCCGCCCCGGAGGCCGCAAATGATGCTGCAAGCGCCCCCCCTTTTCCACCGTCGTTACCCTTGCCTGTACAAAAAATGCCCTTCGACAGGCTCAGGGCGAACGGGAGCATTATTCAAAGTCCCCCAGACGATGCCGCAAGCCTCTGGCACCCGGACTGGTGGATTGAAAAACTGACGGCGGCCTATCCAGAACGCTGGCAGGGCATTCTCGCGGCGGGCAACCAGCCTCCGCCGATGAGTTTGCGGGTCAATGTCCGCCGGGGCAGCGCCGCCGATTATCTGGCGCGGCTGCAACAGGCGGGCATTGCTGGCACACGGCGCGGCACGGCGGGCATTTTGCTCACCACCAAACCCGTGCCGGTCAGCCAGTTACCCGGATTTTACGCGGGCGATGTTTCGGTGCAGGATTTGGGGGCGCAACGCGCCGCTGAACTCTTGCATCCCGCGCCGGGGAGTAGTGTGCTGGACGCCTGCGCCGCGCCGGGCGGCAAAACGGCGCATCTGCTGGAAGGCAGTGACCTCACCCTGACGGCGCTGGACATCGACCCGCAGCGCTGCCGCCGGATAGAAGAAAATCTGGCGCGGCTCTCTCTTTCGGCGCGGGTGCGTTGCGGGGACGCCAGTATGCCGCGCGCCTGGGGAAAAAACCCGCAAGTCTTTGACGCCATCCTCGCCGATGTGCCCTGCTCGGCCAGCGGCGTGGTTCGGCGTTGCCCGGACATCAAGTGGCTGCGCCAGCCGCAGGATGTGCTCAAATTTGCGCTCGCGCAACGGCGCATTCTGGAACGCCTGTGGGCGGCGCTCACGCCCGGCGGCAAATTGCTTTATGCTACCTGTTCCGTATTTTTGGAAGAAAATCAGGCGCAGGTGGAAAAATTCCTGCGCCGCGCCCCGGACGCCCGTCTGGAAACCGAAGAACAACTGTTGCCCGAAGCAGAACATGACGGTTTTTATTATGCCCTGTTGCGAAAAGCGGATTGAGGCTTGCCCCTGTCCAACGGCGCAACGCGC
>JAITNI010000142.1 GCA_031290535.1 Zoogloeaceae bacterium | reverse complement strand
CGCCGGAAAAGTGCCGGGTTCTTGCTTTCACCCTGAAATTTTCCGGGGCCAGTCGTTCGCCCCAGGCCAGACAGACGGTGCCGACGGGTTGTTCTGGTGTGCCGCCGCCGGGGCCAGCAATGCCGGTGATTGCCAGCGACCAGTGCGCCCGACTGTGGCGGAGCGCGCCCTGAGCCATTTCTTGTGCCGTGGCTTCGGAAACCGCGCCCCATTGCGCCAGAACCGCCGCGCGGACGCCCAGCATTTCCATCTTGGCGGCATTGGAATAGGCAACAAAACCCCGCTCAAACCATTCCGACGCGCCGGGCAGGGCCGTCAGGACGTGCGCGACGCCGCCGCCAGTGCAGGATTCCGCCGTCGCCAGCATTTTCCCGCCTGCCCGCAACGTTTCGCCAATTCGACGCGCCAAAGTTGCCAGTATTTCTGGGGTTACGTCAGCAGCCATTTGGCGAGCGCCAGACAAAAGAGCGTGTACGCGGCGGCGATGACGTCGTCCATCATGACGCCGAGACCGTTTTTCATCTCCTGATCGAACCAGCGCGCCGGTTGCGGTTTCCAGATGTCAAAGAAGCGGAACAGGGCAAAGGCGGCCAGTTGCCACCAGAACCCGGCGGGCGTGAGGAAGAGCACAAACCAGAACGGCACGATTTCATCCCAGACGATGCTGCCGTGGTCGGGTTCCCCCAGATCGCGTCCGGTTTTATGGATGGCGCTGACGCCCAGCACAAACGCCAGCGCCCAAAAAGCCAGCAAGGAGCCGTCCGCCAGATGCGGGCGCAACAGGAGAAAACTGAGCCAGGCAAACACTGTGCCCATCGTGCCCGGCGCCCACATGGAAAGCCCGCTGCCGCAGCCCAGGGCGATGAAGTGGGCAGGGTGGGAAACAAGAAAACGCAGACTGGGCGGACGATTCATGGCGCGATTTTAGCGGATATTCGGGCGCGAAGGACAAAAAGCGGATCACCGCAGGGCAATCGCATGAACGCCAAAATCCTGCGAGCGCACAACCAGATTGCTGCAAACCACTCCGCGCCGGTTTTTGGCCGAAGCACCTGTACGCGAAAAAATGATGGATAAAAATAGGGCAACGGGGTATATTGTCCCCATTTTTTACTGAGTCGATGCCGGTTATGTCTATCTCTCCCTTCTTTTCCTCCCTGCGTTCCTGGTTGCCCGTTCTGGCGGGCGCGACCCTGTTGGCGGGGTGTGCGGGCAATCCGTTGCGTAGTTACGATACTGAAATGCAGAACACCCTGTCTCTGGTGCGTTCCGGGCAGGTCGACAGCGCCCTGGGGCAACTGGAGCAGAATAATTCTTCGCTCTTTTCTTCTTCCGAAGACACGCCGAAGGAGGTGGACGGACAGCCCAAAGAAGCGTCGGTGCTGGATTCCGTCTCCGGCAAGGACATCCTGTATTACTTTGAAAAGGGCGCTTTGCTGCGGCTCAAAAACGACTACGAAAAAAGCCGCGATAGCTGGCTGGTCGCCGATGAAATCGTGCGCGTCTGGGAAGACGAGTACCGCGCCAATCCCACCAAGGTGATCGGCGAAATCGGCGCGTTTCTGGTCAGCGACCGGGTGCGGCGCTATGACGGACAGGATTACGAAAAAGTCTTTCTCTCCACCAATCTGATGTTGAACCACGTCCTGCTGGGCAACTTCGACCACGCCCGCATTGAGATGAAAAAGACTTTTGAGCGCGAAAAACTGATTGAGAGTTTTCGTGAGCAGGAGTATGACAAAATCAAGGAGGCGCGGGAAAAGGAAGGCGTGACCACGACGGCCAAAGACCTCTCCAAAAACGGTTATCCGCTTGAAGAACTGGATGCCCCGGAAGTCCGCGCCCTGAAAAACGGTTATCAGAATGCGTTCGCGCATTATCTGGCCGGGTATTTTTTTGAGTTGTCCGGGGAATATTCGCTGGCCGCGCCCGGCTACCGCAACGCTCTGGCGCTGCAACCGAACAGCAAGCTGATTCGGGACAAGGTGAATCGGGTCGGGCAGGCCAAACCCGGCGCGAAGGAGGCGGATGTCCTGTTTGTGCTGGAAAGCGGCTTTGCCCCGGCCTGGAAATCCATCACCATTCCGATTCCCATCCGGTTGAATCAGCGTTATATGGCAACGCCGCTTTCTTTCCCCGTCATCCAGTCTCAGGGAACAAGCTATGTTCCTGCAACGCTCAGGGTGGCGGGCAAAACCCTGCCGGTGGAGACGCTGGTCAATGTCGATGCGATGGCGCGGCGGCAGTTGAAAGACCAGTTGCCCGGCATTATTGGCCGCACCGTGGTGCGCGCCGTCGCCAAATCCGCCTTGCAATATCAGGCGCAAAAGAGCGGTGGCGCGGTGGGCGGTATTGTTGCGGGCCTGTTTTCCGTTATCACTGAGCAGGCCGACGAACGCGCCTGGCGGACTTTACCTGCCCGACTGTCCATCGCCCGTGCCATTTTGCCGCAGGGCGAGTTGTCCATCGAATTTCAAACCGGGCAGGGGGTTTACCGGGGTAGAATCACGGTGGACAAACC
>JAITNI010000127.1 GCA_031290535.1 Zoogloeaceae bacterium | reverse complement strand
GAAAAGCCTGCGATTTCAGAAAACAAGATTTTTGAAAACAGCAGGGGGGACAACTTCAACAGTTTCCGCGAGAAATTCACGCCGACGCATCGTGCAACCGATGGTCACTGGGTCAGGTCAAAAGCAGAAATGCTGATTGACAACTGGCTGTATATGTCCGGTCTGGTTCATGCGTATGAACGGCTGTTGCCCGTGGAGGAAGACCTGTATTGCGATTTTTATATTCCCGCTGGCAAGGTGTATATCGAATATTGGGGCTTGGAAAATGACCCAAAATACGCCGCCCGGAAAAAGGTCAAGCAGGAAATCTACAAGAAATACAATTTCAATCTGATTGAATTGAACGACGACTACGTTCGGAATCTGGATGATTGTCTGCCCAAGATGCTGTTGAAGTTCAATGTCATTGCGGACTGAGTGCCCATGACCCGCATCCTCGGCATTGACCCCGGCCTGCGGGTGACGGGGTTTGGCGTGATTGAAAAGCACGGACAGGGGTTGCGCTATGTTGCCAGCGGCTGTATCAAATCCGAGGCCGGACGCAGTTTGCCCGAGCGCATTGCGACCCTGTTTGCGGGCGTCGGCGAAGTGATCGCCACCTATGCGCCAGCGGAGGCGGTGGTGGAAAAAGTGTGTGTGAACGTCAATCCCCAATCCACCCTGCTGTTGGGACAGGCACGCGGCGCGGTAATCGCGGCGCTGGTGGCGGGCGGCCTGCCGGTGGCGGAATATACGGCCTTGCAGATCAAGCAGGCGGTGGTGGGACAGGGCAAGGCGGCCAAGGAACAGGTGCAGCACATGGTGATGCGCCTCCTGAACCTCCCCACCGCGCCGCAGGCCGACGCCGCGGACGCCCTGGCTTGCGCCATCTGCCACGCCCATGCCCACGCCGCGCTGGGAAAACTGGGCGCATTGGCGGAAAACGGCGCTGAAAACAGGACGCTTCGCGCCTATCGCGTGCGCGGCGGACGCCTGATAGGATAAACTCCATACAAACCGCAAACCGAATTCCCCTGGCTTCCTCCACGGAATCAAAAAATCATGATTGCAAGACTTGCTGGCCGTCTGGTCGAAAAAAATCCCCCCCAGATTCTGATCGACGTGGGCGGCGTCGGCTATGAGGCCAATGTGCCGATGAGCACTTTTTACAACCTGCCCGCGCTGGGCGAGCCGGTGACGCTCCTGATGCACCACGCGGTGCGCGAGGACGGTCATTTTCTCTACGGATTTTTTACGGCGGACGAACGCGCCGTATTTCGCCAGTTGCTCAAGATTTCCGGCGTCGGGGCGCGGATTGCCCTGGCGGTGCTCTCCGGTCTTTCCGTCGCGGACTTGAGCGCCGCCGTAACGCGGCAGGAAGCCGGACGGCTGACCAACATTCCCGGCATCGGCAAAAAAACCGCCGAACGCCTGTTGCTGGAATTAAAGGGTAAACTGCCCACGGCCACAGGCGGCCTCCACGTCTCCGGCGCAACCGACGCCGGACAGGGCGATGATGTCCTGAACGCCCTGCTGGCGCTGGGCTACCACGAAAAAGAGGCCCTCGCCGCCCTCAAAAACCTGCCGCCCGATCTCTCCACCTCCGACGGCATCCGTCAGGCGCTCAAAACGCTGGGAAAATTTTAAGCGAACCTGTGAATCCCATGACCCCCAACCCCAAACAACTGGCCCAGATCAGCCTGATTACCCTGTTGATTTTGGGGTGTCTTCTGGTGCTGTATCCCTTTCTCGCGGCGGTGCTGTTTGCCGCCGTGGTCTGCGTGACCACCTGGCCCGCCTATGAGCGCCTGCATCGCGGACTGGGACGCAAGAATACCCTGGCGGCTTCGGTGATGACGCTGATTCTGGTGTTCGGCATGTTGGCCCCGACCATTTTGTTGTCCGCGAGTCTGGGCGGCACGGTACATGGGGCCGTGGAGCAACTGCACCTCTGGTTGCCGGAAGGGCTGTCCACGCCTCCCGTCTGGCTTGACCAGTGGCCTGCCGGACAGCAAATTGCCGAGTATTGGCAAAAACTGACCAGCGACCGCGAAGAACTGATGGCTCTTGTTCGCCGCGCCTACGAACCGACGCGGGCGATGGCGCTCTCCAGCATCGGGCTGGTCGGTCACGGCATTTTGCAACTGGCGCTGGTGATTTTCATCAGCTTTTTTCTTTACCGCGATGGTCTGGCGATTGCCGGGATGCTCAAAAAAGCCGCGCACCGGCTGGGCGGCGCGCTGGGGCTGGAACTCCTGCAACTCTCGCGCAGCACCGTCACGGGCGTGATGGTCGGGATTGTGGGCACGGCGATGGCGCAGGCCATTGTCGCCCTGATCGGTTTTGTGATCGCGGGCGTGCCGGGGGCGATTCTGCTGGCGATGGCGACTTTCTTTCTCTCCATGATTCCCGTCGGCCCACCCCTCATCTGGGGCGGCGCGGCGTTCTGGCTGTACCAGCAGGGCGAAACCGGCTGGGCGATTTTCATGGTGCTCTATGGTCTGCTGGCAATCAGCAGTGTGGATAATTTCGTCAAGCCGATCCTGATTTCCCGTTCCGCCAGCCTGCCGATTTTGCTGATCGCGCTGGGCGTGTTTGGCGGCGTACTGGCGTTCGGGTTTATCGGCATCTTTCTGGGGCCAACCCTGCTGGCGCTGGCGCATGTGCTGTTCATGCGCTGGATGCAGCAACCAAATCAGGACGCCCTGCCCACGCCTGATTGATCGCCGTTCCCATAATTTTTCGCTCATGGTGAACCTGTTTTTTCCGGTCATGGTGAAGCCCTGTCGAACCATGCCCTTCAACAGGGCTTCAGGGCGAACGGACGGATGGATTATTATGGGAACAGCGATATACTGAGCAGTGCATTACCAATGCAAAGGAGATTTTCATGAACACCCCGCTTCCCCCCAAACAGGATTTCCCGGTCGCGCTGGCGCGCCGCTATCTGGAACCCGGCCCCATTGTGCTGGTCTCTTCCGCCTGGCAAGGCAAGACAAACGTCATGACGATGGGCTGGCACACCATCATGGAATTCATGCCTTCGCTGGTCGGCTGCATGATTTCCAGCGCCAATCACAGTTTTGAGATGATTCGCCAGAGCGGCGAATGCGTCTTCAACGTGCCGACCGTCGACCTGACCGATACGGTGGTCAAAATCGGCAACACTTCCGGCGCGGACATCGACAAATTCAAGACGTTCGACCTGGCCACCCGTCAGGCCGAGCGGGTGAAAGCGCCGCTCATTGACGCCTGTTGCGCCAGTTTTGAGTGTCGCCTGTACGATGACGCACTGGTGGAGACCTACAACTTTTTTATTTTTGAAGTCGTCAAGGCGCATGTCGCCCCAACGCCGGAACATCCCGAAACCCTGCACTACAAGGGCGATGGCGTGTTCATGACGGCGGGCGGAATTCTCAACAAAAAGGCGCTGTTTCGCCCTGGAATGCTGTAAGCTACGGCGTCGCCTTCGCCGTTCATGGTTCGACAGGGCTTCAGGGCGAACGGACGGATGGATTATTATGGGAACAGC
>JAITNI010000091.1 GCA_031290535.1 Zoogloeaceae bacterium | reverse complement strand
CAAAAAAGCGCCGCCTTTTCGCTGCGTGAAAAACCAAACTTCCAGTACACTACGCTTCCATGAAAAAAACCAAATCCGCCCCCCTGATCGAATTCAAAGGCAGCACCGTGCCCGCCATCGTGGTGACGCTGCGCGACCTTGACCCGGAAGCCTTGCGGCAGGCCGCCGAAACGCTGTTTGGCGCGGAAAATAACGCAAATTCAGGCAATTTTTTTGACGGAGACGTTGGTTTATTGAACCTGGCGCCGCTTGCTGAAGTGAGCGCGCCCCCTGACGTCGACTGGGACGCCATTCTGACCAATTTTTCCCGCCACGGCCTCAAGGTGATTGGCGTGCGGGGCGGCAGCCCTGCCTTGGGCGATTCAGCCCAGGCGGCGGGGTTGACGCGCTTTGCCGCTGACGAACGGCGTCCTGCGCCAGTGCCGCAAATTGTCGCTCCAATCCACGAAACTGCGTCCGAAACTGCGCCCGAACCCGCCCCTGAACCCGTGCCCGAACCCGCGCCCAAAACGCCGGACTTTCAGAATGCCCTGCTGATTGACCGTCCCTTGCGTTCCGGTCAACAGGTTTATGCGCGGGGGGGCGATCTGGTGGTGCTGGCAAGCGTCAATCCCGGCGCGGAAGTCATCGCCGACGGCAGCATCCACATCTACGCGCCCCTGCGCGGTCGCGCCCTGGCGGGGGCAAGCGGTAACCCCCAGGCGCGTATTTTTACCACCTGTTTTGAGGCGGAGCTGGTTTCCGTGGCGGGCATTTATCGCACGTTTTCGGACGGTGTACCCGCCGAACTGAAACGCCGTCCGGCGCTGGTCAAGGCAGACGCCGACTGCGACGCCCTCCTGATCTCCCCCTTGAAGATCGACTGAGCGGCAATGCGGCAGAAAATTCCATCCGCAGGTAAAATCTGCATTTTTATTACGGAGCATCCTTCGTGACCCACATCATTGTTGTAACTTCCGGCAAGGGCGGCGTGGGCAAAACCACGACCAGCGCCTGTTTTTCTTCCGGTCTGGCCTTGCGCGGCTTCAAAACCGCCGTCATTGATTTTGATGTGGGTCTCCGCAATCTCGACCTCATCATGGGCTGCGAGCGGCGCGTGGTCTATGATCTCGTCAATGTCATCAATGGCGAAGCCAATCTGTCGCAGGCGCTCATCAAGGACAAGCATTGCGACAATCTGTTTGTGCTGCCCGCCTCGCAAACCCGCGACAAGGACGCGCTCACCGAAGAGGGCGTGGAAAAAGTCCTGAAAGATCTGGAACACATGGGCTTTGACTACGTGGTCTGCGATTCTCCCGCCGGTATCGAGCGCGGCGCGGTCATGGCGCTCACCTTTGCCGATGAGGCGCTGGTCGTCTCCAACCCGGAAGTCTCTTCCGTGCGCGATTCCGACCGCATTCTGGGCATCCTGCAATCCAAGTCCCGCCGCGCCATTGAGGGGCGCGACCCGGTCAAGGAGCATCTGCTCATTACCCGCTACTCGCCGAAACGGGTCGATGAAGGCGAAATGCTCTCCTACAAGGACATTCAGGAAATCCTGCGGATTCCCATCATCGGCGTGATCCCGGAATCCGAATCCGTGCTGCACGCCTCCAATCAGGGCACGCCCGCCATTCATCTGGAAGAATCCGATGTGGCGGAAGCCTACAAGGATGTCGTCGCCCGTTTTCTGGGCGAAGAGGCAAAACCCCTGCGCTTCGTGGATTACGAAAAACCCGGCCTTTTGAAGCGCCTGTTCGGAGGGAAATAAGGCATGTCCTCCCTGTTCTCTTTCTTGTTTGGCAACAAGCCCAAAACCGCCGCCATCGCCAAGGAACGACTGACGCTGCTCATCGCCCACGAGCGCAATGACCAAAACGGCAAACCCGACTTCCTGCCCGCCCTGCAACAGGAACTGGTCGCCGTGATTTCCAAATACGTCTCCGTCAACCCGGACGACATCCGGGTTTCCCTGGAAAAACAGGGGAATTACGAGGTGCTGGAAGTCAAGATCGAACTGCCGGAAGCGGATGGCATCCGATCCGCCGCGCCGCTGCTCTGAATCCTAGAAAAAACCCGGCCTTGCGCCGGGTTTTTATCATCATTTGGCGTCGGGTTACGCTGTGCTCACTCGACATATATAGCCATTCCCATGAATAATTGCACGGCTCCAGCCGTCCCTTCTCCCCTCGGGGGAGAAGGTGCCCCGCAGGGGTGGATGCGGGGGAGGGTTCAGGATGGGAAAGCGCTTTTCCAGCGCAACCGCTGCCCCCCTCATCCGGCCTTCGGCCACCTTCTCCCAAATGGGAGAAGGAACGGCAAACAAGCGCTTTCCCGCTGAGGAAGTGTAAGATTGTTTTTGAGAACAGCTATATCCCGTTCGTGGTGAGTCTGTCGAACCACACCCAATGACCAAGCTCAGGGCGAACAGGCGAATGAATAATTGTGGGAATGCTATATTTTGCTTTCCGCCGCACTGGCGCGCCTTTCACCCCCGAAAACCGCGCAAAAAATTTTCGATCAGCAGGCGCGCCATGTCTTCGGCGCTCTGGCCACCGGCCAGGTTCATGCGCTGGCGGATTTTGAGGAGGCAGATGCCGTGGACGCTCGCCCAGAGGACGCGGGCGACGCGCTGAATTTCGGTGGCGTCCTGCGTCAGGGGGGAGAGCGCCGCTTCCACCAGGCCAAACACCCGACCCAGCTTTTGCTGATACCAGTCCGGCGGGTTGTCGCCTTTTTCCGCCACGGCATCAAACAACATGTTCCAGCGCGGCGATTCGGCCTCCGCGTAGGCGATGTAGGCGTTGGAGAGCGCCAAGAGCGCCGTTTCGGGGTCATCGCCCGTAGCGCCCTGCCGCTTTTGCAGCGCGTAAAACAGATCGTCCAGTGTGCGGCCATTGACCTGCAAGACCAGATCGTCCAGATTCTCGAACACCAGATACAGGGTGCCCACCGTGTAGCCGATGGCGCTTGCTACCTTGCGGGCCGAAAACCCCCTGTCGCCCTCTGCGGCAATCAAGCGCTCCGCTGCGTCCAGCGCCATGCGGTGAATTTCTGCGCGACTGTGATCTCCCCTGCGTGCCATGACCTGCCTTTCCGATGCGCGGTTTTTACTCGTGCGCCAGTTTAACAAAATCTTGAACAGCGTTCAATTTTGTGCTATAAATACTACTGAACGATGTTCAATTTGTATGCGGCAGGCGGTATTTCAGGCGGATTTCCGGCGCAAAAATTGAACAACGTTTAGCCAAAGAAGAAAACGCGCTGGCCGCATGGGCATCTTCTTCTTTATCAATTTCTCCACAACCCGGTAGAATCACAACCCTGATTTTGAGATTCCCGTTCGGCGACGGGGCAGCGACCGGATTTTTCCAGAAAGACGACCATGAACACGCGCATTTATCGCATCGGCATCGACATTGGTTCCACGACCGTCAAGGTTGTGGCGCTGGATGAGCAGGGAGACCTGTTGTTCAAGTCCTACACCCGCCACTTTTCCGAGGTGCGCGAAACGGCGGCGCGGTGCGTGGCGGCGCTGGCGCAAGCGGGGGAAATGCCGAAAGACGCGCCGGTTTCCGTGGTGCTCACCGGTTCCGGTGGCGTGAGTGTGGCCGAGATGCTGGGGTTTGCCTTTGAGCAGGAAGTCATCGCCTGCGCCCGCGCCATTGAGCAGCGGGTGCCGCAAACGGATGTCGCCATCGAACTGGGCGGCGAGGATGCCAAGATCACCTTTTTCACCAACGGTGTCGAGCAGCGCATGAATGGTTCCTGCGCGGGCGGCACCGGCGCGTTCATTGACCAGATGGCGACGCTCCTGAAAACCGACGCCCTCGGTCTGAACGAGATGGCGAGCCGCGCCAAAAACCTGTACCCCATCGCAGCGCGCTGCGGCGTGTTCGCCAAGACGGACGTGCAGCCCCTGTTGAACGAAGGCGTGGCGCGGGAAGACATTGCCCTTTCCGTGTTGCAGGCGGTGGCGCACCAGACCATCAGCGGGCTGGCCTGCGGGCGCAAGATTCGCGGCCACATCGCCTGTCTGGGCGGCCCGCTCAACTTTTTGCCGGAACTCAAAAAACGCTTTATCGAAACCCTGGACATCACGCCGGAACATCAGGTGCTCACCGAAGACAGCGAATTGTTTGTCGCCATCGGCGCGGCCCTGCACGGCAAGCCCGACGCGGCGCGGCCTTTCGCGGAGGTGGTCGCGGCCTTTGACACACTGACGGCGGTCACGGAAACCAGCCTGAGTTCCCAGCGTCCCTTCTTTCTTGATGCTGAAGAGCGCCGCGCCATTGACGAGCGCCACCAGCGGGCGAAAGTCCAACGCGCCGAACTGGCCGATTATCGCGGCGCGGTGTTTTTGGGCATCGACGGCGGCTCAACCACCACCAAGGCGGTGCTGATGGGCGAACAGGGCGAAGTGCTCTACACGTATTACGGCAGTAACGAGGGCAACCCGGTCAAGGTGGTCGGCGGCATTCTCGAAGACATTTACAACAAACTTCCCGAAGGCGCGAAGATTGTCGCCTCGTCGGTGACGGGCTATGGCGAGGCGCTGATCCGCGAAGCCTTCAAACTCGATTTTTCGGAAGTGGAAACCATCGCCCACTACAAGGCGGCGGAACACTTTTTGCCGGGTGTCGATTTCATTCTCGACATTGGCGGCCAGGATATGAAATGCCTGCGCATCAAGGATGGCGTCATCGACAATATCCTGCTCAACGAAGCCTGTTCTTCCGGCTGCGGCTCGTTTCTGGAGACCTTCGCGCAGTCGGTGCAGACGCCTATCCGCGAATTCGCCCGCGCCGCGCTGGAATCCACCGCGCCCGCCGATCTGGGGTCGCGCTGCACGGTATTCATGAATTCCAGCGTCAAGCAGGCGCAAAAGGAAGGCGCGTCGGTGGGCGATATTTCGGCGGGGCTGTCCTACGCCGTCATCAAGAACGCGCTCATCAAGGTCATCAAGATCAAAAGCCCGGAAGACCTGGGGCAGAAAATCATTGTGCAGGGCGGCACGTTTTATAACGATTCCGTGCTGCGCGCCTTTGAACTGATTGCCGGACGCGACGCCGTGCGTCCCGACATCGCCGGACTGATGGGCGCCTTCGGCTCGGCGCTGATCGCCCGCGAACGCTGGCAGGGCAAGGAAATCAGCACCCTGCTGCAAGCGGACGCCCTGCAAACCTTCGCTGTCAAGCATTCGATGGTGCGTTGCGGCCTGTGCACCAACACCTGCGCCATGACCGTCAACCGTTTTTCGGACGGGCGCAAATTCATTTCCGGCAACCGCTGCGACAAGGGACTGGGCAAGGGAAAGGACATCAGCGACCTGCCTGACCTCTACGCCTACAAATACGAGCGCGTCTTCAACTATGCCCCCAACAAGGACGCGCCACGCGGCCTGATCGGCATTCCCCGCGCCCTCAATATGTTCGAAAATTATCCGCTCTGGCACACCTTTCTCAGCGAACTGGGCTATGAAGTGCGCCTCTCCGCGCCCTCCTCCAAATCCCTGCTGGAACAGGGGCTGGATACCCTGCCGTCGGACACCGTCTGCTACCCGGCCAAGCTGGTGCATGGGCATATTGTCGATCTCATCAGGCAGGGGGTGAGCAGCATTTTTTACCCCTGCATTCCCTACGAGCAAAAGGAATTCGCGGATGCCGACAACCATTTCAACTGCCCGGTCGTCACCTCCTACCCGGAACTGATTCGCAACAACATCGACTTGCTGAAGGAAAGCGGCGTCGCCATGATTCAGCCCTTCCTGTCGCTGGATGATGAAGGCAAGCTCGCCCGACAACTGACCCGCGTCTTTCCCGACATCGCGCCCGCCGAAATCCGCCGTGCGCTGGCGTGCGCCTGGAGGGAACAGATACAGGTCAAAACCGACATCGCCGAACAGGGCGAGCGGGTGCTGGCCTACCTCAAGGAAAGCGGCCAGCACGGCATCATCCTGGCCGGACGCCCCTATCACATCGACCCCGCCATTCACCACGGCATTCCGCAAATCATCACCTCGCTGGGCATGGCGGTGCTGACCGAAGATTCGGTCGCCCATCTGGGCAAGCTGGAAAATCCCCTGCGCGTCGTCGATCAATGGACGTACCACGCCCGCCTCTACCGCGCCGCCGCGCTGGCCGCGCAGGACGCGCATCTGGATGTGATTCACCTCAATTCCTTCGGCTGCGGGCTGGATTCCATCGCCGTCGATCAGGTGCAGGAAATCCTCACCCAGCGCAGCAAAATCTACACCGGCCTCAAGATTGACGAAGGCAGCAATCTGGGCGCGGCGCGCATCCGCATCCGCTCGCTGAAAGCGGCGCTGGAAGAACGCAGCGCGGGCAAAAAGGCGACGGCGCAGATCATCCAGTTTCATCCGCCCAAATACCAGCGGGTTCACTTCACCAAGGCCATGCGCGACGAATACACCATCCTCGCGCCGCAAATGTCGCCGATGCACTTTCAGTTCATGGAACCGGCCTTTCGCGCCAGCGGCTATCGTCTCAAGGTACTGGAGCACATCAGCGCCGAAACGGTGGATCTTGGCCTGCGCTTTGTCAATAACGACGCCTGTTTTCCCTCGATCATGGTCGTCGGGCAACTGGTCGAAGCGCTTAAATCCGGCGAATACGACCCGGCCAAAACAGCGGTGATGATCTCGCAGACCGGCGGCGGCTGCCGCGCCACCAACTATATTGGCTATCTGCGAAAAGCCCTTGCCGACAGCGGTTTTGCCGCCGTGCCGGTGATTTCGCTCAACGCCGTCGGGGTGGAAAAAAATGACGGCTTCAAGCTCACCCTGCCGCTCCTCAACCGCCTGATGATGTGCGTGGTCTATGGCGACCTGCTGATGAATGTGCTGTTTCGCACCCGCCCCTACGAAAAAGTCCCCGGTTCGGCCAACGCGCTCTATGAAAGCTGGGTCGAAAAAGGCAAGGAAGGCGTATTCTCCGGGCGCTTCAAGACCTTCAAGCAAAACATCTACGGCATCGTGCGCGATTTTGACGCGCTGGAACTCACGGGAGACACCAAACCGCGCATTGGTCTGGTGGGCGAAATTCTGGTCAAATTCCACCCCGGCGCGAACAACGACGTTGTACGGATTGTCGAAAAGGAAGGCGGCGAGGCCGTTATGCCGGGGCTGATGGACTTTTTGCTGTATTGCGCTTCCGATTACGAATTCAATCACCGCTATCTGTCGCGCAGCAAACTGGCGGCGCTGGTGGGCAACGCCGCCCTGAAAGCGATGGAATTCTACCGCCGCGACATGCGAAAGGCGCTCGCCGCCAGCAACCGCTTCGACCCGCCGCCCACCATCGAATCGCTGGCCTTCGCCGCCGCGCCCTTCCTCTCGCGTGGCAACCAGACCGGAGAGGGCTGGTTCCTGCCCGGCGAAATGGTCGAACTCATCGAGTCCGGCGTGCCCAACATCATCTGTATGCAGCCCTTTGCCTGTATGCCCAACCACATCAGCGGCAAGGGCGTCCTCAAGTCAATCAAGGAACACCACCCGAACGCCAACATCACCGCCATCGACTACGACCCCGGCGCGTCGGAAGTCAACCAGTTGAACCGCATCAAACTGATGCTCTC
>JAITNI010000031.1 GCA_031290535.1 Zoogloeaceae bacterium | reverse complement strand
CTGATTCCCGCCGCCTGCCCGCGTGGGGAATACCTGTTGCTGTTCGACCCGCTCGACGGCTCTTCCAATATCGACATCAATGCCCCCGTCGGGACGATTTTTTCGGTGCTGAAATGTCCCGATGACGCCGATCTTTCCAGCGAAACTGTGGCGGAAGCGGCGTTTTTGCAGGCGGGTGTCCGGCAGGTGGCGGCGGGGTACGCCATTTACGGCCCCAATACCCAGTTGCTGCTGACGGTGGGCGACGGCGTGGATGCCTTTACGCTGGATCGGGAAAGCGGCGTTTTTGTGCTGACGCAGGAAAAAATCCGCATCCCGGCAGAAACGCAGGAATTCGCCATCAACATGTCCAACCAGCGCCATTGGGAAACGCCGGTGCAAGCCTACGTGGCGGAACTGTTGCAAGGCAAAAGCGGCCCGCGTGGAAAAGATTTCAACATGCGCTGGGTGGCCGCGATGGTGGCCGATGTGCATCGCATCATGACGCGCGGCGGCATTTTCATGTATCCGATGGATGCCAAAATGCGGGACAAGGGCGGCAAGCTGCGCCTGATGTACGAAGCCAATCCGATGGCCTGGCTCGTTGAACAGGCGGGCGGCGCGGCCAGCACGGGACGGGAGCGCATTCTCGACCTCGCGCCCCAAAAGTTGCACCAGCGCGTGCCGGTGTTGCTCGGTTCAAAAAACGAGGTCGCGGTCGCGGTCGCGCATCACGCCAAAACCGACGCCCAGACTCCCGGATAAAAATCTTCTGAAAAAGGAAAACGCCATGTCCGCCAGACATCCGATCATTGCCGTCACGGGGTCTTCCGGCGCGGGAACCAGCACCGTGCGCCGCGTGTTTGAGAGCCTGTTCCGCCGCGAGGGCGTGCGGGCGGCGATTATCGAAGGCGACAGTTTTCACCGTTACGAACGGGGCGAATTGCGGCGCGTCAATGACGAACGCAAGGCGCGGGGCGAGGCGTTGCTGACCCTGTTCGGAGCGGAGACCAACCATTTTGACGCGCTGGAAAGCCTGTTTCGCGCCTACAGCGAAACCGGTCGGGGTCGCCGCCGCCACTATCTGCACGATCAGGAAATGGCGACGCGCTTCAACCAGCCCCCCGGCACCTTCACGCCCTGGGAAGACCTGCCCGATACCGACCTGCTGTTTTACGAAGGCTTGCACGGCGCGGTACGCACCGAAGCCGTCGATGTGGCCCGCTACCCGGATTTGCTCATTGGCGTGGTGCCGATTATCAATCTGGAATGGATACAAAAAATCCACCGCGACACCAAACGGCGCGGTTATTCGCGGGAAGCGGTGATGCGAACCATTCTGGCGCGAATGCCGGATTATGTGCATTACATCGTGCCGCAATTCGGTCTGACGCACATCAATTTTCAGCGCGTGCCGATTGTCGATACCTCGAATCCCTTTATTGCGCGGGATATTCCCATTGCCAGCGAGTCGATGGTCGTCATCCGCTTCGCCGACCCGCGCGGAGTGGATTTCCCCTATCTGCTCTCGATGATTCAGGGTTCCTTCATGAGCCGCGCCAACACTATCGTCATCCCCGGCGACCGTCAGGACATCGCCATGCAACTCATCCTGACCCCCCTGATCTGGCGATTGATGGCGCGTCGGAACGGGGCGGAATAAGGCAAGCGCATTTGTCATGACAGAAGATTTCCAGCCGTCCGATTGATTGGCGAATCCGTCACTTATCGTCAATCGCAAAAATAAATACACACGACCGTTCTCCCTGAACTTGGTCGCAGGGCGTGGTTCGACAGGCTCACCACGAACGGAAAATTATGGGAACCGCTATAAAACGAGAAAGGCGAACCAGAGAAGTCTGTAGGGGAGGGGGCGGGCGAAATAGGGGACAAGGAAGGCATTGGTGGGAGGTTTTGAGATTGTGCAAGCGGGGCTTGCACAACAGAAACGCGGTGGCTTCCTTCGCCGATTTTTCCTGATGGCGCAACAGTCAATAGCAATGGGGGTTCAGCGCGTTGCTGTGGGCAGCCTCATTGCGCCAGCGGAAATAGTCAACCACGCGGTCAATATTGGGCAGGGTGCATATCCGGCAATCGAAGCTCGCCAGTCCGCCAAGTTGCAGCGAAAAAGAGGCGCTGGCTTCTCCGGCCAAGATGGAATTGTCAACTGTCGCTTTTTGTCACTCATTGGCCATTTTTGTCACAGGACGCCCCAAAATCAGCAAACAAGGCATTTTCAGAAGCCACAGAACCCCACCCCCTTCATGAAATCGCCCTGACCCGTTTGCTGATTACCCACCTTGTGCCCTAGAATGTGCATTCAATAATATGCAGCCAATAGAAAAACGGATGAAAATCATACCCGTCCATGCCCTGAAATTAGGGATGTTCGTCTCGGAACTGGATCGCCCCTGGCTGGGAACGCCTTTTCCCTTGCAGGGGCTGCTCATCAGCGCGCCCTGGCAGATCGAGCTTTTGACAGAGTTGTGCTACACCGTCAAGGTGGATCCGCGCCATTCGCAGGGCATCTACTATGAAGCCTTTGATGATGGAAAAATCCTGGGAACGCAACGTTATTATGCTTCCCCGCACACCCGGCTGAATTTTCTTGAAGTCCTGCGGCGCATCCGGGAAGATACGGCCGAACGCCCCAAGTACCTGCCGCGCGTGCATCCGCAAACCCAGTGCAGCGCGCTGGAAGAAGAAATCCTCTATTCCGCCCGCTTTATTGATGACATTCGCTGCACCCTGAAGCAGGTTTTCGATTCCGTGCAAACGGGCGAACCGCTGGATCTGACGCATCTCACCCGGCAGGTGCGTCATGTGGCGGAGGGCATCAGCCGCAACTCCGAGGCGATTCTCTGGCTCACCTATCTGAAAATCACCGACAATTACAGCTACGATCACGCGCTGGACGTCTCCGTGCGCCTGATGGTCTTCGCCCGTTTTCTGGGGCTGCCCAAGTCGGAAGTGGAGCAATTGGGCGTCGTCGGGCTGATGCAGGACATCGGCAAAGTCCAGTTGCCGCCCGAACTCCTCTGCAAAGCGGAAAGCCTTTCGGAAGAAGAATACCGCCTGCTGCAAACCCACGTCGACAGCTCACTGGACATCCTCGCGCGCCAGAAGGAACTCGACCCCTTCATTCCGGGCATTGTCGCCCGTCATCACGAGCGCATCGACGGCAGCGGCTACCCCAGGCGGCTGGCGGGCGAGGCGCTGGGGCTGTCCGCCGAAATGGCCGGGTTTATCGACACCTATTGCGCCATCATCCGCAAGCGCCCCTACGCGATCACGCTCTCCACCCAAAAGGCCATCGCCGAACTGGTGGTCATGCGCGGCAACCGTTTTCGCGCCACCATTGTCGATCAGTTCATCCAGTGTATGGGCATTTACCCCATCGGCTCGCTGGTGGAACTGAATACGGATGAGGTGGCGGTCGTCATCCAGCAAAATCAGGTACGTCGCCTGCGTCCCCGTGTGCTGGTCATCATGAATCCCGACAAAACCATTGAGCGTTACCCGCGCAGCATCGACCTGCTCATGGAACCCCTGAGTCCCTCCGGCGAAGAACCCTACCAGATCCGGCGCGCCCTGCCGGAAGACGCCTACGGCATCAATCCCAGGGATTTTTATCTTGTCTGAATGCCCGCTCCCGGCCAGTTTTGCCACCCCGCCGCAAGCGCTGAAGATGCTCACGCGCCTGCAACAGGAAAGCGCGGGCAATGCGTGTCATGGTCTGGTGGCGATCAGTCTGAAACCCAACGCCACGCTCCTGCGCCTGACGCCGGAAAACACGGCGCGTCTGCATGAGGAAATTTCCCTGCGTCTGACCCAGGCGCTGCGCGAACAGGATACGCTCTACGCGCTGGGCGTCTGGGAATGGCTGGCCGTGTTGCCGCATCTGCCCAGTCCGGCCTCGGTCTCGTTCGCCATGCTGAAACTGCACCGCATCTTCCAGCAGTCGCCGCCGCGCATTGAGGGACAGGAAGCGAGCCTCCAGCCGGTCTGTGGCAGCGCGATCTGTCCTGACCACGGCGACGACCCCCAGCATCTGCTCCAGTCCGCCCGCATTGCCGCCCTGTACGCCTGCCAGCAGGGCGAATGGATGGCCATCTACCAGCCGGACATGGAACGGGGCGGCCGGGAGTCCGCCGACCTGATCCGGCAACTGCAAAGCGCCCTGCTGGAAGACCAGTTG
>JAITNI010000024.1 GCA_031290535.1 Zoogloeaceae bacterium | reverse complement strand
GCCGCCGCACTCCATACCGAAAAAAGGGACGCAAGGGAAAAAGTGAACGCAAAACGCCGTGCCCATTTGGGCACGGCGTCTGAAGAGGAAACCCGAAAAACTGACGCGCTACGCGCGTGTAGCCGTGTAGCCGTGGCGGCAAGCCTGGCAGGCTTGCCGCCACGGCTTACGCCACCCTTCACCTCTTTCGCACTCCAGCCCATCGCCTCTACTCCCTCTATCCGTGATAACCCCGCACAGCAACATTGCTCGTTTGCGGTTAGTATCATTCTATTGAACAGGCGACAGCCATCTACAGACTAAAGTCATCATCCATAACCGCTGCACAAGGCCAAGCGGCTCCAGCAAGGGGTTTGGGGCTTATGTGACAAAAAGTGCCAATGAGTACCCCCTCCTGACAATGGGGGTTTGAGGGGGTTGGGGAGCAGATTGAGCGAACCCTTCCGTAATCCGCCCTATGGAGTTGCGGGAGAACTTCTGCTCCCGTTTTCAAAGCAGCGGCAAGCCGCCGCACTCCATACGTAATGTGAAAAAACCGAAACGCTTCGGCGTACAGGCTTCCCCCCTGACAAAGAGGGGAGTGAGGAGGATTTGGGGGCGTTCAGATTGCCACCGCTGCAAAACCCCTCCCGGCCTCCCCTTGTCAGGGGAGGAGCAAAACAAAACCCCTCCTGCACCTCCCCTTGTGTGCGGCTTCGCCGCATTCCGCTAAAACGGAACCCGCCTGCGGCCTGGTCAGGGGAGAATCATTTGCTGTGCTGCGCGCAGGATTTGGACGTTCATTTCCTTCTCCCACAAGCGAGAGAAGGGACGGCAAGCAACGAGACAAAAAAGGCGGACATTTTTGTCCGCCTTTTTTACGAGAGAAAAACGCCGCCTTACGCTTCCAGCAGGCTACGCAGCATCCAGGCGGTTTTTTCGTGTTCCTGCATCCGCTGGGTGAGCAGGTCGGCAGTGGGTTCGTCGTTGGCGGCATCCACGGTGGGAAAGAGGTTTCTTGCCGTGCGGGCGACGGTTTCGTGACCGGCGACGAGGAGCGCGATCATTTCTTCGGCCCTGGGTACCCCATGCGTTTCGGGGATGGCCGTCAGTTTGGCGAAATCGCTGTAGGTGGCCGGGGCGGGCAGCCCCAGGGCGCGGATGCGCTCGGCCACCAGATCAACCGCCAGCGCCAGCGCGTTGTACTGGGTTTCAAACATCAGGTGCAGGGTGTTGAACATCGGCCCCGTCACATTCCAGTGAAAATTGTGGGTCTTCAGATACAGGGTGTAGGTGTCGGCCAGCACATGCGCCAGACCGTCGGCGATCTTGCCCCGATCCTTGTCGCTGATGCCGATATTGATGCCGGTTCTGGCAATGGCGGCGGGCACGGCTTTTTTGGGGGCGGCGACCTTGGCGGCTACAGAACGGCTTGCCGGTTTTTTGCTCGGGGTCTTGCTCATGACATAAAACTCCTCTGAAATGAAGAAAACAGATGATGACGACCAGACAAAAGCGTGCGCGGCATGGAGCTGTTTTAGCGCACGCCTTTTTCTTTCAGGAACGGCACATACGCCTTGTCGACCTGCAAGATATGATGCACCAGCCAGGCTTGCAGGAATTCCAGCGTGTCTTCCGTGACGGCGTCGCCCTGCTCGAATTTGAGCAGCAGCTCAATGGCGCTGCGGGTGAATTCGTTGTGCTCCTCGTTGTGCGCCGCCGTATCGGGGTAGCCCAGACGGTGAAACAGCTCTTCCTCAAGAATGAAGTGGTTCATGGTGTATTCCACCAGACCTTCCAGAATTTCCTCAACAATTCTGGCGTCCGGGCATTGCGATTCAATCTGGTCGTGCAGGCGGTTGGTGGCTTCGACCAGCCAGCGATGCTGCTCATCAATCGTTTCGATGCCCAATATGAACGCATTGGACCACGGCATAAAAGACACGTACTCTCTCCTTGTGGAAAATTCCAGACCCCGTGAAAACCCGTAGGATGCCACCATCTGCGATCAAGAGGAAGTCTTTTATGCAGAAAAAGTACCGGGACTGGATTGATTTTTCAACAAAATCAATGAATTAAAATTTATTCGCCCTGCAAAAACGGGGCGAAAAAAGGGGGCTGTTGCCCCCTCTCAAAACTACATGTTCGGATAACTCGGCCCGCCGCCGCCTTCCGGCACTGTCCAGTGAATATTCTGGGTGGGATCCTTGATGTCGCAGGTTTTGCAGTGCAGACAGTTTTGCGCGTTGATTTGCAGGCGCGGATTGCCTTCTTCCTCGCCCAGAATTTCATACACGCCCGCCGGACAATAGCGGGTTTCTGGCGCGCCGTACTTTTTGTAATTGACATTGATCGGCACGGACTCGTCCTTCAGCCGCAAATGACAAAGCTGGTTTTCCTCATGATTGACGCTGGCCAAAAACACCGAGGAGAGGCGGTCGAAGGTGAGGACGCCATCCGGTTTGGGATAGTCGATGGGCGGATATTCGCTTTTCTCCCGCAGCGCCTCATGGTCGGCGTGATGGCGCAGGGTATAGGGCAATTTGCCCAGCGTGACGGTTTCCAGCCCGGCAATGGCAAGACCGGCCCACAAGCCCCACTGAAAGCCGGGACGAATGTTGCGCGCCGCGTAGAGTTCCTTCCAGATCCACGAATTTTTGACGCGCTCGAAATAATCCTGCACTTCCGCCCCGACCGATTCGTCGCCCAGATGCGCGAAAATGGCTTCCGCCGCCAACATGCCGGATTTCATGGAGGTGTGGATGCCCTTGATTTTGGGCACGTTCAAAAATCCCGCGCAATCGCCGATCAACAGGCCGCCGGGAAAAGTGAGCTTGGGAATGGACTGGTAGCCGCCTTCCGAGAGCGAACGCGCCCCGTAGGCAATCCGCCGCCCGCCCGCGAACAGGTCGCGCAGCGCCGGGTGCGTCTTGAAACGCTGGAATTCCTCAAAGGGCGACAGCCAGGGATTTTTATAGTCCAGCCCGACCACAAAGCCGACGGCGACCTGATTGTTGTCCAGATGATAGATAAAGGAACCGCCATAGGTTTCGCTCGCCAGCGGCCAGCCAATGCTGTGCATGAGCGTGCCCTGTTTGTGCTTGGCGGGATCGACTTCCCAGATTTCCTTGATGCCGATGCCGTAGGTTTGCGGATCGCAATCTTTCCTGAGATTGAATTTCTCGAACAAATCCTGCGTCAGCGACCCCCGGCAACCTTCGGAAAAAATGGTCTGCCGCGCATGAAGTTCCATACCCGGCTGATAATTGCTGGTTTGCTGACCGTCCTTGCCGATGCCCATGTCGCCCGTCGCCACGCCCTTGACCGCGCCATTTTCGTGGTAGAGGATTTCGGCGGCGGCAAAGCCGGGGTAGATTTCCACGCCCACAGCTTCGGCCTGCTCGGCCAGCCAGCGGCACAGATTGGCTTCGCTGATGAAGAAGTTGCCGTCATTATGCATCTGCGGCGGCGTCGGCAGTTTGAAGAGGCTTTTTTCCGTCAGGAACACAAAGTGGTCAGCGGTGACGGGAACCGTCAGCGGCGCGCCCTTTTCTTTCCAGTCCGGGATCAGTTCGGCCAGAGAAGTCGGCTCGAAGCAGGCGCCGGAAAGAATGTGCGCGCCCACTTCCGAGCCTTTTTCCAGGAGACAGACCGAGAGTTCGGTGTTTTTTTCCGCCGCCAACTGCTTGAGACGAATCGCGGCTGCCAGCCCGGAGGGGCCGGCACCGACGATCACAACGTCATACTCCATTGATTCGCGTTCGGTGCTCATGTTGTTCCCCTTTACGTCAAGTTAAAACAAGGGTTCATCCAGCGCCAGAATCGACTGGCCGCCTTCGATGATTTCCTTGGCCAGACCCCGTCCCTGTACCAGCCAGTGTTGCGCGTAGTAGTGGGCGGTTGCCAGTTTGGCCTTGTAGTACCCTTCCGCTTCGCCCGCGTCCAGCCGCTTCTGGGCGATCAGCGCGGATTTGGCCAACAGCCAGCCGCCGACCACGATGCCGCCGAGCTTCAGGTAGGGCACAGAACCAGCGTGGGCCACCTGCGGCTCGGCGACGTAGATTTTGATGACCCATTCGGTCACGTCGATCAGGGCCTGCGTCGCTTCCTTCAGGTCGCGGCCAATGTCGGCCAGTTTGGCGTCTTTGGCCAGATTGTCGGCGAAGGCGGCGATTTCCTTGTACAGCGTCCGGGCGGTGAAGCCGACATTGCCTGCTTCGTCTTTTTCACGCGCCGTTTTGCGGCCGACGTAGTCGTTGGCCTGGATGGCGGTGGTGCCTTCGTAGATTGCCGTGATGCGGGCGTCACGCAAATATTGCGCCGCGCCGGTTTCCTCGATGAAGCCCGTGCCGCCGTGCACCTGAATGCCCTCGGAGGTGATCTCGATGGAACTCTCCGTACTCCAGCCCTTGACGAGCGGGGTGAGGAGTTCCACATATGCCTGACTTTGCTTGCGCACCGCCGCGTCCGGGCTGTGCTGCGCCTTGTCCATGTGACCGGCGGTGAAGTAGGCCACAGCGCGCAGCGCTTCGGTGCGCGACTTCATGTCGATCAACAGACGGCGCACATCCGGGTGGAACAGGATGGGCTTTGGCGTGGTGATGCTGTCCTTGTCGCCGATGATCGGCCCCTGAATGCGTTCGCGGGCATAGGCCAGCGCATGCTGGTAGGCGCGTTCGGAAACCCCGACGCCTTCCAGACCCACATTGATGCGGGCGTGGTTCATCATGGTGAACATGTAGGCCACCCCCTTGCCCGCGTCGCCGATCAGCCAGCCGATTGCGCCGCCCTTGTCGCCATAGGACATCACCGAGGTGGCGCTGCCGTGAATGCCGAGCTTGTGTTCCAAAGCCGAGCAGATGAGGTCATTCCGCGCGCCCAGCGAACCATCGTCATTGACGAGGAACTTCGGCACGAGGAACAGCGAAATCCCCTTCAGCCCCGCTGGCGCGTCCGGCAGGCGGGCGAGGACGAGGTGGATGATGTTCTCCGCCATGTCATGCTCGCCCCAGGTGATGAAAATCTTGGTGCCGGAGACGGCATAGGTGCCGTCGCCACGCGGCACGGCCTTGCTGCGAATGGCGGTGAGGTCGGAACCGGCCTGCGGTTCGGTGAGGTTCATCGTGCCCGACCAGGTGCCGTCCGCCATCTTGGGCAGGTATTTGGCCTTCAGCTCTTCGGAAGCATGGTGCCAGATGGAAGCAATCGCGCCGCTGGTCAGCATCGGACACAGGGCGAAGGCGATGGAGGCGGAACGCCACATTTCATTGACGGCGATATTCACCAGATGCGGCAGCCCCTGCCCGCCATACTGGGGATCGACCGGCATGGAATGCCAGCCGTTTTCGCAGAATTGCTTATAGGCGTCCTTGTATTCGGGGATGACGGTCACGACGCCGTCTTTCCAGTGCGGGCCGTTCTTGTCGCCCTTGGGGTTCAGGGGGTCAATGACATTGGTGGCGAACTTGGCCGCTTCTTCCAGAATCGCATCGACGGTATCGGCGTCAACTTCCGCGAAATCGGGCAGCGCCAGCACGTCTTTCAATCCGGCAATTTCGTTCAGAACAAACCGCATGTCTTGCAGAGGGGCGTTGTAGGTGCTCATGGATCTCTTCTCCTGTTATAAACCAAAATGAATTACAAGTGGAACCGCAGCCCGCCCCAATACAGGCCGGGGCAAGGCCGCGTTCATGTTCAGAGCGCCGCGATCAGTTGCGGCACGGCTTCGTTCAGATCGGCGACCAACCCATAATCCGCAATCTGGAAGATGGGTTCGTCTTCGTTCTTGTTGATGGCGACAATGACTTTGGAATCCTTCATGCCCGCCAGATGCTGAATCGCGCCAGAAATGCCGATGGCGATGTAAAGCTGCGGCGCGACGATCTTGCCGGTCTGGCCGACCTGATAGTCGTTGGGCACATAGCCCGCGTCGACGGCGGCGCGCGAAGCGCCCAGCGCGGCATTCAGCTTGTCGGCCAGGGGTTCCAGCAGCTTCTTGTAATTGTCGCCGCTGCCCAGACCGCGCCCACCAGAGACCACAATCTTGGCCGCGCCCAGTTCGGGGCGTTCGGATTTGGCGATTTCGCGCCCGATCAATTTGACGAGACCGGTATCCGGCCCTGCCGCCACATTTTCCACCGCCGCCGCGCCGCCGTCGCCCGCCGGTTCAAAGGCCGTGGGGCGCACGGTCAACACCTTGATGGCATCGGAACTTTGCACCGTCGCCAGGGCGTTGCCCGCGTAAATGGGACGCACGAAGGTATCCGCCGAATTGATGGCGATGACGTCGGAAACCTGCTGGACATCCAGAAGCCCCGCCACGCGCGGCAGGAAATTCTTGCCAAAGACCGAGGCGGGCGCAAGGATGTGGCTGTAAGCGGCAGCGAGCGAGACCACCAGCGCGGCCAGATTTTCCGCCGTCTGGTCGGCATAGTGGGGCGCGTCGACCAGCAGCACCTTGGCGACGCCGGCCAGCTTGGCGGCCTCTCCAGCCGCAGCGGCGGCATTGCTGCCCGCGACGAGCACATGGACATCGCCGCCCAGTTTGGAGGCCGCCGCCAGCGTGTTGCGGGTGACGCCTTTCAGGCGGGCGTGGTCGTGTTCGGCAATAACGAGAGTAGTCATGTCAGATCACCTTTGCTTCGTTTTTGAGTTTGCTCACCAGTTCCGCCACATCGGCGACCTTGCCGCCGCCCTTGCGTTTGGGCGGCTCGCTGACCTTCAGCGTTTTGAGGCGTGGGGTGATGTCGATGCCCAGCGCGGCGGGCGTAGTGGTTTCCTGCGGCTTTTTCTTCGCCTTCATGACGTCAGGGAGCTTGGCGTAACGCGGCTCGTTCAGACGCAAATCCGCCGTGATGACGGCAGGCAGGGAGAGTTCCAGGGTTTCGAGACCGCCGTCGATTTCACGCCCGACGGTGGCTTTGCCGCTGGCCACGTCGACTTTGGAAATGGACGCAAAAGCCGCCTGCCCCCAGCCTTGCAGGGCGGCGAAAATTTGCCCGGTCTGCACGGCATCATCATCAATCGCCTGACGGCCAAAAATGACGAGCTGCGGCTGTTCCTTGTCGGCAACGGCCTTCAGGAGTTTGGCGATGGCCAGGGGCTGCACTTCGGCGTCGCCCGAATCCACCAGAATGGCGCGATCCGCGCCCACGGCAAGCGCCGAGACCAGCGTATCCCTGGCCTTGTCCGGCCCGACGCTGACCACCACCACTTCCGTGGCAATGCCCTTTTCCTTGAGGCGCACAGCTTCTTCCACCGCGTTTTCGTCAAACGGATTGATGCTCATTTTGACATTCGCCAGCTCAACGCCCGTTTCGTCTGCCTTGGGACGCACCTTGACGTCCTTGTCGACCACACGTTTGATGGGAACGAGTACTTTCATTTAGGCTACTCCAGTTTTATTGCTGCATTTTGACCATGAAACCAGCAGGATTGCAGGCGCGCCCAACATCTTGCGCGCACAAACCCCACTGACGCGAAAAGGGATAACCCGTTGCCCCCAACGGGATTTATCCTGGATGAGACAGATACGCCGGGAAAGAATAAAGATTGCCAAAATGGCCGAATGGGATTGGCAAGGGGGAATTCCTGTATACTTTCACGTTGTCTCCGCGTTGGCATTTCTATTATTTACGCCTTCATCAACCGGCGATAGCTGGCTCAGGAAAACGCTTACAGGCGTTGCGGCTCATTGGGGCTAGCTTCGCAAAGTAGGCTTGCAGCAATTTCCCTAAAATGTACTGAATCGTGACAAGCATGATTTATTTGCGACAACGTGCGACGTCCTGATTTAGAATCACGCTCATGACAGAAGCGCTTGAACTCGAAGCCGAGGTTGCCCGGCTGCACACGGAACTGACCCGTACCCGCGCCGAACTGCGGGATATTCTGGGAGCCAACAACAGCATCGCTGCCGCCCTGTTTCGCAGCGAGGAACGTCTGCGCCTGATTATCGACACCATTCCGGCGCAAATCAGCTATTTCGATCAGGGCGAAATCTATCGCTACGCCAACAAGGGCTATTCCAACTGGTTTGACCTGCCCAGATCGGAGGTCATCGGTTCCCCCATCGTGCGCGTGATTGGTGAAGAAAGCTACCATGCGATTCGTCCCTACATCGCCCGCGCCCTTGCGGGCGAAACCGTCACGCACGAACACGCCATCCGCAAAAACGGCACCCTGGTGGATGCCCGCAGCACCCTGGTGCCGGAAATCGGCTCGGATGGCGCGCCGGTGGGCTGTTTTGAGTTTTCCTTCGACATCACCGACACCCGGCGGATGCAGGCGGCGCTGGCGCAGGCGCAAAAAATGGAAGCCATCGGCCAACTGACCGGCGGCGTGGCGCATGATTTCAACAATCTGCTCACCATCATCAGCGGCAACCTGTCGCTCTTGCAGGAGGGCTACTCCGACCACCGGGACGTGCGCGAGCTGGCGGAACCGGCCCTGCGCGCCGCCAAACGGGGGGCGCAACTCGTCCGCAGCCTGCTCTCCTTTTCCCGCCAGCAGCCCTTGCAGCCGGTGGTGGTCAATGTGCGGACGCTGATGACGGACATGGAGCCGCTGATTCGCCATTCGCTGCCCTCCTCCATCCAGTTTTGCCTTCAGCTCGCGGACGAGGCGCTCTCGCTGTGCGTCGATCCCGGCCAACTGGAAAGCGCCCTGCTCAATTTCGCCCTCAACGCCCGCGACGCCATGCCGGCGGGCGGGCGGCTGGAAATGCGGGCGCATCCTGTCGTCATCGACGCGCAGCAGGCGCGTGAGGACAAGATTGCTCCCGGCGCCTATGTGCGGATCGAAGTCTCCGACACCGGCTGCGGCATGAACGAGGCGACGAAGAGCAAGGTGTTCGACCCTTTTTTTACCACCAAGGGATTTGGGCGCGGCAGCGGCTTGGGGCTTTCCATGATTTACGGCTTCGCCCACCAGTCCGGCGGCTGCGTGCGCGTGGAAAGCGCCCCCGGCAAGGGCAGCCTGTTTACGCTCATCCTGCCGCCTGCCGCTGCGGGCGCGCTGGAAGAAATCCCGCCCGAGGAACAGACGCCAGTCAAGGACGCCACGCCAGACGCGCTGGTGCTGTTGGTGGAAGACGACCCGGACGTCCGGCGCGTGGTGCGTCATCAACTGGTGGAACTGGGCTATCCGGTACTGGAAGCAGAAAACGGCAATCAGGCGGTCGAATTTCTGACGCAGGTGGACGCCATCACCATTTTACTCACCGACATCATCATGCCCGGCGGCATGAGTGGCCGCGAACTGGCGCGGAACGCCCTGCGTAAACGCCCGGAGCTGCATGTGGTGCTGATGAGCGGCTACGAAGAACAGGCGGCGCTCGGCAAGGCGGAAACGCCCGACCTGCATCTGCTGGGCAAACCGTTTTCAAAGCAGGAGCTGGCTCGCGCCCTGAAATCATCCCTGGAGTATTCATGAAACAGAACGCCCCATCCCCTCTGGTGTTCATTGTCGAAGACGACCCGGAGGTCGCGCGCACAATGGAACTGGCCCTGCAAAGTTTTTCCTTCGCCACGCACACCTGCCGCAACGCGGCGGAACTGCTGCGCCGCCTGCGCGCCCAGACCCCCGACCTCTGCATCATTGACCTCGGTCTGCCGGACATGGACGGCATGACCCTGATGCAGCATGTCCGCAACATCAGCGATTGCGGCGTCCTGATCGTCACGGGCCGCGCCCACGTCAGCGACCGGGTAATGGGTCTGGAACTCGGCGCGGATGATTACATGGTCAAGCCCTTCGAGGCGCGGGAGCTGGTGGCGCGTATCCGCAGCGTCCTGCGCCGCCGCCAGACGCCCGGTCTCGACATCCGCCAGCCGAATCCCCCCAGCGCGGAATTTTCCGGCTGGCGCTTCAATCCCGCCAACAACACCCTGAAAAACCCGCGTGGCGGCGAACAGGTGTTGAGCACGGCAGAAGCCGACCTGCTGCGTATTTTTCTCGCCAATCCCAACCGCATTCTGCAACGCGAACAGTTGCTCGGCAACCGCGAACAAACCCCGATGGATCGCAGCATCGACGCCCGCGTCTCCCGCCTGCGCCGCAAACTGGACGAAGGCGGCCAGTGCCAGGAAATCATCAAGACAGTGTATGGGGCGGGCTATCTGTTTTTGTCGTCCGTCAGATGGCTGAGCGGCGACACGGGGGAGCAAGACGCCCCCGGCTTTGCGCCGCCGGACGCATAGGGCTGGCGGAGGCGGTGAGATTCGAACTCACGAACGGTTGCCCGTTGCCGGTTTTCAAGACCGGTGCAATCGACCACTCTGCCACACCTCCCGCAACAGTTTTCAAGACCGGCGCGCTCAACCGCTCTGCCACACTTTTGAGGGATTTCGGAAAGGGAAAATTTTCTGTTTCCGAAGGCGCGCATTCTAGCATAAGCCGACCCGTACCCGTCTAGCGTGGCTCAATCCTTTTGAGTCCCCCCGGCCTGAAGGCCGGGGATTCCTCGATACGGTTCAGGGGAAGCCTCTGGCTTCCCCACACGCTTTGTCTCGCTGACCCCGCCATGAATGGCGGGGATTGCGCTCGACCCGTGTTCAAATACGGCGATGGATTCCACATGCGCCGTGTGCGGAAACATGTTGATTGCGCCGGCGCTTCGCAAGCGGTAATGCTTCTGGCTCACCAGAATGGCGGCATCGCGGGCGAGGGTGGCGGGGTTGCAGGAAATGTACACCAGCCGTTGGGGGCCGCCCTGCTCCGGCAGGGATTTGACGATGTCCAGCGCCCCTTCGCGGGGCGGGTCGATCAGAATTTTTTCCATGCCTTCCAGCGTCCGCAGGATTTCCGGCGGGCATTCAAAGAGATTGG
>JAITNI010000002.1 GCA_031290535.1 Zoogloeaceae bacterium | reverse complement strand
GCCGCCTCCTGTTGTGGAGGTTGCGCCTCCCGTCGTGGAGCCGTTGCCAGGAGAAGTGGTGACACCGCTTCCTCCTGATGAACCGGAAGCGGTCGCGCCTCCAGAAGAACCTGCGCCGGAGCCGGAAGTCGCCCAGCCAGAGCCGCCCAAACCTCCGCCAGTGCAAACACCGCCGCCCGCTGTAGAAGAAGAATCCGGGGGTTTGTTGCTGCCTTTGGTGGCTGGGGGCATTGCGTTAGTGGCGGCGGTTGGGGGCTTCCTCTTCTTCCGTCGGCGCAAGTCGGCAAGCAAGGAGTCGGCGGGTACAGAAGGTCTGACGCAAAGCTCGCGGTCGGTGCTGGAAGATTTGACCGGCCCGGTCTCGGAAGTCGCGGATTCCAATTCCGTGTTCCAGACGCCCGCCGGACAGAGCGTGAATACGTCCCAGACGGCCTTGCCGCCCCTCAGCAGTTTCAGCATGGATGCGCCGGGCGCGTTCGACATGTCGGAAGTCGATCCCGTCAAGGAAGCCGATCTGTATCTGGATTACAACAAGGATGCCCAGGCGGAAGAAATTCTTCTGGACGCCTTGCAAAAAGGGTCTGACCGGCTGGATATTCCGCTCAAGTTGCTGGAAATCTACGCGCTTCGCAAGAGCGAGAAACAGTTCAACGCGCTGGCCTCCGAGCTTCAGGCCAGAACAGGTGGGCAGGGCGAGGAATGGGAGAAGGTTGTTTCTCTGGGACGCGAGCTTGACCCGACCAATCCGCTTTATGGCGGGACGGGCGCCGCGCAGCCGGTACCAGATGCCGGGGCAGCGACTCAGGGGACGCCTGAATTCTCGATTGACGCGCCGCAATCTTTGCCGGAGCCGAATTTTGATTTTGGCACCGAGACCGATCCAATGAATGCGCCAGCAGCGGCTCATGATGACGCCTTCTCCTTTGATTTTGGGGGCAGTGCGGGAGCCACGGAAACGCAGCCGGTTGCCAGGAGCGCGCCGTTTGAAGCGCCCGAAGCCGCTCCGACAACGGATTTTGATTTCGGTTTTGCCGCTACACCGGTAAAAGAGGAAGTGAAGCCTGTTGCGCCGGAAGTTCCCCGCGCCCCTGCGCCGCCTCCGGTTGCGCCAGCGAAGGTGGAGAGCTTCTTTGCGACACGCACCCCCGAACCCGAGCCGGTCTCCTTCGCGCCGCCCAAAGCGGAAGAAAAGATCACCGAATCGAAACTGGGCGTCAGCGAAATTCTGGGGCTTGCGCCCGGATCGGAAGGCGGATTGCAAGAACCCGACGACGATCTGGAATTCGATGCGAGCCTGACAGAATCCACCGTTCTGGGCGAAGCGGATTTCACCAGCAGTTTCTTCTCCAGCGCGGAGGCGGTGTCAATCGACGATCAGACCACGGCTTTGCCTGACCATGATGATGTTGAGATCGACGCGGATTTGACAAAATCCACCATTCTGGGGGGCGCGATGTTCTCCGGCATTGATCTGGAGCTGGGCGGCGGCGAGACGAAGCCTGCCCCAGCCGCCCCCCCAACGGCCAAAGCGCCCCCCGCGCCAGCGCTGGATTTGGCGGCGGAACTGGATGTGGGCCGCGCAAGCGCGCCGCCTGCTGCCGCTGCGCCGTCAGATTCCCGCCGCGACGAAGTCAATACCAAGCTGGAACTGGCGCAAGCCTATGAAGATATGGGCGATCTGGAAGGCGCGCGTGAATTGCTCAATGAAGTATTGGGCGAAGGCGCGCCGGATCAAATCGCGCAGGCCCAGGGAATCCTGAGCCGCCTGAGCGCATGATGTCCTGTGGCTGATTGGCGTTCTGGCGTCAGCATAGCCCCGCAAGGGGCTATGTTTTTTTGAGGCTTGCCTTTTGTTTTCCTTTCTTCATCCTGCGGCCCGTTTGTTGTTCTGGCTGTTGCTGGCCGTGTTCTTGCAACAGGCGTCCCTGCCGTGCGTGGCGCTGGCCGGTTGGGGGCTGCTGCTGGCGGGGACGGCGGCGCGGCGGCGTTGGCGGGCGCTCTTGCGGCGCACCCTGATTTTGCTTCTGACCCTGTTTCTGGTGTTTGCCTATGGCGTGCCGGGCGCGACGCCCTGGAATGTGGTCTGGCTACCCAGTGTGGAAGGCGTGTGGGAAGCGGCATTGCACGTCTTGCGCCTGACGGTATTTTTGGGAAGTCTGGCCTGGCTGTTGGCCGCTTTGTCGCATCAGGCGCTGATGGGGGGGCTGTGGTTTTTGTTGCGTCCCCTGCAATCTCTGGGGTTGCCGATGGACAGAAGCGTGACGCGCCTGTCGCTGGTGCTGGAATGTCTGGAAAACACGCCCGCTGGAATACGGCAAAACTGGCGACAATGGCTGACGCCGCCGCCTTCGGAAGCGCCGCCGGAACCCGTAAAAATTTGCCTGCCCCCCTGGCGCAGCCGGGATAGCCTTTTTTTGGCGGGCGCATGTTTGTTGCTCGGAGGATTGCTATGGCGCGCATAGCCCTGGGGCTGGAATACGACGGACGTTTTTTCCACGGCTGGCAATGCCAGAAAAACCTGCCGACCTTGCAGGCGGCGCTGGAAGCGGCGCTCTCGCAAATCGCCCATCATCCGGTCAGCACCCACTGCGCCGGACGCACCGATACCGGCGTTCATGCGACGCATCAGGTAATTCATTTCGATACCGAAGTGCGGCGGCCCGACACCGCCTGGGTACGCGGCGTCAACTGCCTGTTGCCGCCCGCGATGGCGGTACGCTGGGCGCAGGAAGTGGAGGCGACGTTCCACGCCCGCTTTCTCGCCTGTCGCCGCCGCTATCGCTATCTGCTCCTCAACCGCCCGCAACGCCCCGGCCTGCTGGCCGGACGGGTGGGCTGGTTTCATGTGCCCTTGGAACTCGCGCCGATGCAGGAAGCGGCGCGTTGCCTGATCGGCTGGCATGACTTTTCCGCCTTCCGGGCTGCGGAATGTCAGGCCAAGACGCCGATGAAGCTGATGACCCGCGCCGAAGTGCGTCAGGCGGGTGATGTCTTTGCGTTCGATTTTGAGGCGAATGCTTTTTTGCATCACATGATTCGCAATCTGGTCGGTTGTCTGGTGACAGTAGGGAAGGGCGTCTGGCTCCCAGAGCGCCTGCAAACCGTGTTGGAACAGGGCGACCGACGTCAGGCGGCGATGACCTTTTCGCCCGACGGCCTGTATTTTCAGGGGCCGTTGTATGATCCTGCCTACGGTATTCCCGACTTGGCCGGAAATTCCCTGTGGATTGCGGATTGAACGTCCGAGCGTTTCATGATGAAAAAAACGCGCCTTTTCGTTATGCTTTCTCTTTCTCTTGTTCCTGCGTGTCTTGCCATGACTCCAAGCAAAATCAAACC
>JAITNI010000295.1 GCA_031290535.1 Zoogloeaceae bacterium | reverse complement strand
CGGGTCGTGAAACAGGTGGAATCCGGTCAGGCGCTGGCGCAGGACGCCGGCGAACGCATTCAGGCCATCCGCGAGGAAGCGGGCAAGGTTTCGCAGGCAGTGACGGAAATCTCCAACGCACTGAAAGAGCAAAGCGAAGCCAGCCAGGACATCGCCCGCCATGTGGAGAGCATCGCCCAGATGACGGACGAAAACAACGCCGCTGCCGAAGAAACCGCCGCCGGGGCGCGGCGTCTGGATCAACTGGCGCAGGAAGTGAACCAGACCGTCAGCCAGTTCAAGGTGTAACACCCGCCTTCCGATTTTGCCGGAAGCCCCCCCAAAACCCCGACCGCCTCACGCGCCGGGGTTTTTTGTGGTTGTCTTTTGCTTGCGCCTCGAAGGGCGTGGTTCGACAGGCTCACCACGAACGGAAAATTGTGAGAACCGTTATAATCACCCTGCCCCAACAACAATTGACGGGAGACGCGCATCCCTTTAGAATCTCTTCCTTTCGCCCTTTTGGCGAAGAACCGTTGTTATCTGGAGAATTCGCATGGCGATCACCCGTACCCGTCGCTCTTCCATTGAGCGTCGCTGCCTGTCCAAAACCGGCAAGCGCATTTTTCGTGGCAAAGGCTCTGCCATGATGCGTATCATTTATCAGGCGGAATGTCAGGCCAGAAACCGCAAGGCGTTGGGTTAATCCCGCTTGCGGCTGGCGACTGTTTCGCCAGAATCATGGCCCCGACAGCCACAAGCTGCCGGGGCTTTTTGTTTTGAGGCTTCTTCTGGACGACCATGACAGAACTGCTGTCGCACAGTCTCTCCCGCCTGCGTAGCGCCTTACAGCGCCGCCATGCCGCCGCTTACATCAAACTCTGGATTGGACGTCTGGTGTTCTGGGGTGGCGCGGTGGGGGTCGGGATGCTGGCCGTGCTGTTCGCCGAACTCTCCGAAACCCTGACACATCTCTTTGTGAGCGGGGTGGCGCATTTCGGCTGGCTGCCGCTCGTCGTCACGCCTTTGGGCGGCGCGGCCTGCGTCTGGCTCACCCGCCGCTATTTTACCGGCGCGGAAGGCAGCGGCATTCCGCAGGCGCTGGCGGAAATTCATCGGCCAGAACACACGCAGGGCTGGCGACCGCTGCTCTCCATCCGCATCATCATCGGCAAAATCCTGATCGGGGCCAGCGCCCTGGGCTGCGGTTTTTCCCTCGGACGGGAAGGTCCAACGGTGCAGGTCGGGGCGTCGCTGATGAACGCCATTCACGGCCTGTTGCCGCGTTCGCTCTCCATCCAGCGCAATCATCTGCTGGTGGCGGGCGGCGCGGCGGGCATCGCGGCGGCATTCAATGTGCCGCTGGCAGGCATTCTGTTCGCCATTGAGGAAATGAGCCGGGGCGTCAAGGCGCGGCTTTCCGGTCTGATTATTACCGCCATCGTCCTCGCCGGGGTGACGGCGCAGGCCATGATGGGCAGCGGCGGCAGTTTTTTTGGCAATGTCCTGATTATTGGCGGCGACGGCGACCAGATCAAGGCCGTGGCGCTTTCGGCGCTTGTGTGCGGCATTTCCGGCGGCCTGTTCGCCCGCATCATGATTCTGGGCGCGACGTCATGGCGGGGACGTCTGGCGGATTTTCGCCGTCGCCATCCGGTGCTGTTCGCCGCCGGGTGCGGCCTGCTGGTGGCTGCGCTGGGCATGGCGAGCAGCGGCGTGATCTACGGCAGCGGCCTGACGCAAACCCATGCCCTGCTGGAAGCGGAGGGCAACATCCCCTGGTATTTCGGCCCCGCCAAATTCGTGGCAACCCTGATCGCCTACCTCGCGGGTCTGCCGGGCGGCATTTTTTCACCGGCGCTGTCCATCGGCGCGGGTCTGGGTCACAACCTCGCCCCGCTGCTCGACCAGACCGCCGCGCCGGGCATGTTGCTGGCGCTCTGCATGGCCGGATTCCTCGCGGCAGTCACGCAGGCGCCGATCACTTCTTTTGTGATTGTCATGGAAATGGTGAATGGCTACTCCATTGTAATTGCCCTGATGTCGGTCTCGCTCCTCTCTTCCGGGATTTCCCGCCTTTTTTCCGCCCCCCTGTATGCCACGCTCGCCAACGCGATGCTGGCGAAGCAGGCCACGCCGGAACTCACGGCACCCCCCGGCCCGGATGAAAAGCGCTGAGGTTTTGAGGAAGAGACCCAGACCATGCCCAAAAAAGCCCTGATCTGCCTCCTGACGCTGACCGTCGTTGTTCTGCTCACTGCCTGTTCTTCCTGGCCGCAGCGCAAACTGCTGTATTTTCCGCAGCCCAAAAACCTCCCCACCCAGACCCTGACGCTGGCGACCGAAGCGGGGAACGTGCTGGTGTCCATGCGTGAACGGGAGGGAGAAAAAGCCCTGCTCTATTTTGGCGGCAATGCCGAGGATGTCTCGCTCAGTCTGGCCCCGCTCGCGGCAGATTTTCCCGATCACGCCCTGTATCTGCTGCATTATCGCGGCTATGGCGGCAGCGCGGGTACGCCTTCCGAAGCCGCCCTGCACCGGGACGCACTGGCGCTCTACGAACTGGCGCATTCCCGGCACGGGCAAATTGACCTCATCGGGCGCAGTCTGGGGTCGGGTCTTGCCGTGCGTCTGGCCAGCCAGAAACCCGTGACGCGGCTGGCGCTGGTGACCCCCTATGACAGTATCGAGAATGTGGCGCGCCATCACTACCCCGCCTGGCTCGTTGCCCTGCTGCTGCGCGACCCCTACGACGCCTGGCGCGACGCCCCCAAAGTCACAGCACCAACCCTGATTTTGCAGGCGGAACACGATACTGTTGTTCCCAACAAAAACACGCAGGCGCTTTACGCAACCTTTCCGCAAGGCGTCGCCACGCTCAAAACCATTCCGGGGCGCGGGCATAATGATCTTTCTACGCATCCGCAATACCGGGAATCGCTCCAGCGTTTTTTCAATGCGGCGGATGAAACAGAAACGCGCGGGATCGCCTATTATTTTGGCTTTGAAATTGAGCGCGCAACAGGCATTCCCGAAGCCCAGATGGAACAATATGGCTGTCGCTACACACTAACCAGAAAAGATTTTCTGGTCAGCCTTACAGAAGACAAAACTGCTACGTATGACCAGACACGTGGACGCTTCAATGTCCGGGCAAAAGTGATGTTCCCCGGCGAAGCGCCCTGGTTCATCAGCTATGATGGCTTGGGGCGGCAGGAAGCCCGCTTCTTTATCGCAGACAAGCAAAAATTTCGGGCATCGCTGACGTTTGTGGGCTGCAAGAAGTCACAATGACCCATCCCCTCCTCCCGCTGGCGGCCCTTCTGAATCTGAAGATTGTCCATATGGATTCAACGGCAGAAATGACCGGAATCCGTTTTGAGCAGGGCATTCATTTGGCAATCTACAATCGCCTGCATTGGCAAGGCATTGCGCCAGATAAAATCTCCTTGTTGACCGGAAAGCGCATCGTCAAACTTCTTGAAAACGAAAAGCGCATTATCCTGTCTTTTGAGGGCGGCGCGTCTCTGGAAATCGACATGCAGGATGCGGCACAGACCGGGCCGGAAGCCATGCAACTGGACATTCCCGGTCAGCCGCTTGTGGTGTGGAATTAGCGGGCGCGGGGGGAACCAGAATCCGCGCCCTTAATTCAGGAGCGCAGACAGGGCGCGCCGGTATTTTCTGACCAGATCGTCGTAGTGTTCGTTGCCGCCCAGCGCCGCAAAAAAATCCAGCAGGGCGCGACGCCCCGCGCCTTCGTCAAAAAGAGGGGCGCGGCGCACGACTTCCAGCGCGGCTTCCAGGGCTTCTTCATACTGGCCGTTGCCCGCATAGGCGCGGGCGAGTTCCAGACGGGCGGCAGGGTCATCGGGGGCGGCGGCGATTTTTTGCAGCAGGGGCGTTACGTCTGCCGCATTGGCAGCAAGCGCCAGACGGTTTTTGAGGGACTGGGCGCGTTCGGCTTCGCGGAGGTATTCCTGCGCCAGAAGCGTTGCGGCTTCTTCTGGCTGATTGAGTTCCAGCAGGGTTTCTACAGCATCCAGCCGCGCGCCTTCATCATGCGGATTTTCTTCTGTGGCGCGACGCAGGAGGGCAAGCGCCCCTTCCCAGTCGCCGGTTTCTCCC
>JAITNI010000214.1 GCA_031290535.1 Zoogloeaceae bacterium | reverse complement strand
ATTACTGGATTACCCGCGATAAATTCCGGGAAACCGGAAAGTTCCTGTTGGGCAGTCATTATACGGAGGGAAGCAGCGGAGAGGAACTGGAAGCCTATGTCGCGCTGGGAACTCCCGCCGACGCCGATGATCTGGAATACTGGGCGGAATACGCCGGAGACCTGATTCACGGCAAGGAATATGTCGGAAATCTGAAAGGCTATCATTACATCTCTGGCGGCGATGATGATATTGTTTTGTTTGTCTCTCAGAACGGGCAGGACATTGTGCAATATTCCAACTGGAGTTAACCCATGATTTTAGCCATCGGCGGCGTGGCGGCAAGCGGCACAAATGCTTATACCCGAAAGTCGCCGTCAACACTTCCATGCGGACGCCATCGCTTTGGGCTGCGCTTTCGCCTCCCGGCGTAGAGCTAGTCATCAGAAAAGCAGAAAGACGAGGAGCAGGAGATTTGACGCGATCATGGTGCGCTGCGCGCGCCTTGGGCGCATTGTATGCGCCCTATGTACCGTCCCGCCGCAACGCGGCGGATATTTCACCTCTGAAAAGGAAAATCATCATGCAAGTATTTCGTTTGTTTCGCGCATTTTTTATCCTCGCCTTTTGCATGGCGACAGGCGTTTTGACAACCCCGGCGCAGGCGGAGGACATCATCACCCCGAACCCCGCCCTATGGTCAAAAATCGCCGCCACCCTGCAAGCGGATTTTGAATGCCGGGATCGCCCCGCCGGGGAAGAATTCGTGAATGTCCTGACCGTGCTCAAAATCCGCATCCCGGAAGACGAATTTTTCTCCATCACCCTGCGTCCCCCGCAGAATTTCCGCCTGTTCGGCCTGCAACCAGAAATCCTGAAAATTCACGTCGGCACCGAAGGCGACAGCACTGAAGCCTTCTTCCTGCTTCCCCTCCCGCAACTCACTCAAGCCGCCCGCCTGAAAAAAACCAGCGATGGCGAATATGGCCGCGAGGAAATCAAACGGGTAGGGGGTGCTTTCTGGCTCTCTGCCCGCGAAGAGACGCCCGGCAAGGTGTCGCTGGAATGCACGGTCAAAAACTGGGTGGAATGATGTCCGGGTGTCACCAGCGCGGCAGGCCGGAATCCGGTACTCGCCCTGACTGCCGCGCCTATTCCAGCCCACTGGCGCGAGCCTTGCGTTCGCGTTCCAGAGCGGTGATGTAGCGCTGGATGATAGTGGGCAGCGCGCGCGACATATCGACCAGCTTGCAGCCGACCCGAAAATGGCGATAGCCGGAACGGGGCGTGATTTCCAGCACCGTCCGCACATGCAGGTTGAGTTTGACGGAACCGGTTTCCGGCAGGCTCAGGGCGCAATCCCGAAAAATGCTGTCGTGGTCGAAGTGATGAATCTCTTCTTCCGAAACCCGAAGCCCCACCCCGCCCGCGCTGATGTCGAATACGGGCAAGGTCAGGGGAAGACGGGTATCTTCCGGGTCATCGGGGCGCGCGAGGGGAATTTCGCATTTCAGCGGATGGACAATCGGCGTCGTAATGCGGAAATATTCCCGGCGTTGTAGGCGCAACACGTTTTCCGGCAGGGGCGCGGCAAAGGCGGGGCCGTTCTCATAATGGATTCTGGACAACCCCGGCAGCGCGAACTGGACTTTGACCTGCTCCACGCGCAGGGTGCAGATCAGGCGGTTCGACTTCAAGGCGCGCTGGTTGGTTTCCTCATGCGAGCCATAATCCAGCACCATGCCTTCCGGCCCGACTTTCAGGAGCGAAGACAGAAAAAAGGAGCGCCCCATGTCAAAATACACAGTCATCATGCAGCCTTTCTGCATGGCGTCGCGCAACACAAAGACGACCTCGGTGGGCGAATGCAGGAAGAACTGACGATAAACGTCCGCTTCTTCTTCCAGTTCCAGATGGGAAGGGGCGATTGCTTCTGTTTCTGACATGGTAATGATTTATGCCACAAGCTAAGCTGTGAGTGTAAATCAAAAAGCGAATGCAAGGGGCATTCAAAAAAGAAGGCCGGGCAATCGCACGAAGCGCCGCAAATGATCCTCCCCTGATAAAGGGATGTGTAGGAGGGGTTTTTCTTGTGGTGGCAATCTGAATGGTTCCCCTCAATTCTCCCTTGTCAGGGGGAAAGCCCCCTCTGAAATCGCTTGGCCTTGTGCAAGTGAGTCGCCCATCAAAGATGGATTGTGACGACAAGGTAATGGCATAGGGATTCGTGCGATTGTCCTGCCTCCAACCCGTAGAGGCGCGTTGCTGTAGTGGTCAAGTTTTTTCGGACAGTCCGATAAGGGATTTCGGGGGGTGAAGGCTTCGTAGTGGTTCGGCGAGCGGTATTCAAGGGTGGAGTGCAAGCGGAGGGCGTTGTAGAAGTTGACGATGTAGTCGGTGATGTCAGCGCGGGCCTCGGCTTGATTGGCGTAGTCCTGTTGCCAGAGGCGCTCCATTTTCAGGTTCAGGAAGAAGCGTTCCATGACGACGTTATCCCAACCGTTGCCCTTGCGACTCATGCTTTGCACCAGGCCATGATTGGTCAGTACCTTGCGATACGACGCACTGGCGTACTGACTGCCCGGTCGGAGTGCATCACCCAGCCGGGCTTGGGCTGGCGCGCGGCGAGCGCCATTTGCAAGGCGTTGCAAACCCGCTCGGCAGGCCTATTGGGTGCCGTCCCAGCCGACGATCTTGCGCGAGGAGAGATCAAGCACGGCGGCCAGAGAGAGCCAGCCACTGCGGGTGCGAATGTAGGGGATGTCCGCGACCCAGGCCCGGTCGGGGGCATCCGGTCTGAACGGGCGCTGGAGCACGTGGTCGGCGATAGGCAAGGCGTGGGCGCTGTCCGTGGTGTGGGCGCACTTGCGTCGCCAGCGCGCCCGCAGGCCGTGGCGTCGCATCAGGGTGCGGACGCGATGGTGTCCCAGCTTCCAGCCCTGGGCGCGCCGGGCGGCACTGAGCCGACGGCTGCCGTCATGGCCGCCACTGGCCTGGAACGCCGCCTGTCCCTGCACAATCGCGGGCGGAGCCTGTCGGCGAGGGCGGGCACTGTAGAAACCGGCGCGGCTCACCGCCAGCAGGCGGCAGACGGGCGATGCCGGCCTTCTGTGGCCACGGATCGATCAGGCGGTAGATCACTTCAGTTCCCGG
>JAITNI010000191.1 GCA_031290535.1 Zoogloeaceae bacterium | reverse complement strand
CTCATCCGCCCCTGTCGGGGCGCCTTCTCCCCCGAGGGGAGAAGGAACGGCTGGGGTCGTGCAATTATTTACGGGAACAGCGATAAAAAGCGTCGCCTTCACCCTTTTCGCGGAGGGTGCAACAGAAACAGAAACGGGAAATTTGCAGGGTTGCCGCCTTCAGGCGTGATATGGACAGCGCCCACGTCCTCCGGCGGGAAAAACCCGCCTTTTGCCCGGAGGAACTTTTTGCCCTCTACCCATACACAATCGCCACATTTTCTGGCTTCAGCCAGTTCTCAAGCTCCTGCATCAGCAGTTCTTCCAGACTGACGCGGTATTCCGGGCCGAGGATGAGTTCGCAGGCGGCCTGGGGGTTCTGGTATTGAATCCGCACCGCCGTCGTGCCGGGAAAGGGGGCCAGCAGGACTTTCAGGCGGGCGGCGTCACCGGGTTGGCTGGTGCCGTTCATTTTCAGGGCGAGATGGCGGGCAAACTGGCTGCGGGCTTCGCCCAGGGTCATGAGTTTGTCCGCGACCACCCGGTTGTTGCCGGAAAATTCATCAAAACTCACCTTGCCCTCTACCACCAGCAGGGCATCAGTGATGATTTTTTTGCGCTCGGCCTCAAAAAGTTCATTGAAAATAGAGACGTCAATCGTGGCGCTGCCGTCGTCGAGTTGCACGAACAGCATCTTGCCGCGCCGCGTCATCTGGGTACGCAGTCCGGCGACGATGCCCGCCAGCAGGGTGGGTTCCCGCGCCGGTTCAAGTTGTTTGAGACTGCGCCGCGCAAAACGGGAAAATTCCTTGCGAAAACTGTCGTAGGGATGGCCGGAAAAGAAAAAACCGAGCGCCTGTTTTTCCTGCATCAGTTGTTCGCGCGCCTCCCAGGGCGGTACGCGCAGGTATTCTGGCGCGTGGGAGGCCGCGCTGGCGCTGTCAAACAGGCTGGCTTGCAGGGCGTGGCGTTCGGCCTGTTCGGCGGCTTCCATCGCCAGCCCCACGGAGGCCAGCAGTTTATGGCGATCCGCATCCAGCGCGTCAAACGCGCCCGCCCGGATGAGCGCCTCGATGGCGCGGCGGTTGACCTGCCGTTTATCGACCCGCTGCGTGAAATCGAACAAATCCCGAAAAGGGCCGCCTTCGGTTCTGGCCGCCAGAATCAGGCGCACCGCCTGTTCGCCGACCCCCTTGACCGCGCCCAGCCCGTAGCGGATGGTGTGGGCGTCAACCGGCTCAAAAAAGTAGGCGGAGGCGTTCACGTCCGGCCCAAGCATTTTGCGGCCATTCGCCACCGCGTCATCGTGGAAAATCTTGACCGTGTCGGTATTGTCCATGTCCGAGGACAGGGTGGCGGCCATGAAGGCGGCGCAGTGATGCGCCTTCAGCCAGGCCGTCTGGTAGGTGATGACGGCGTAGGCGGCGGTGTGCGACTTGTTGAAGCCGTATTCCGCGAACTTGGTCATCAGGTCAAACAGATGTTCGGCGAGCTTGGGGTCATAGCCCTGCCGCGCTGCGCCCGCCGCGATGGTTTCCCGGTGCTTGGCCATTTCCTCGGGTTTTTTCTTGCCCATGGCGCGGCGCAGCAAATCCGCGCCGCCCAGGGTATAACCGCCGATGATCTGGGAGATTTGCATCACCTGTTCCTGATAGACGATGACGCCGTAAGTGGGCGCGAGGCAGGCTTTCAGGTTGGGGTGATAGTAGTCGATGCTCTGCCGCCCCTTTTTCCGCAGGATAAAATCATCCACCATCCCGGAACCCAGCGGGCCGGGGCGATACAGGGCGAGTACGGCGATGATGTCTTCAAAACAGTCCGGCTCCAGCTTTTTGAGGAGCTTTTTCATGCCTTCCGATTCAACCTGAAAGATGGCCGTGGTATTGGCGTCTTTCAGAATCCGGTAGGCCGCCGGGTCGGTAAAGCCCAGACTCATCAAATCCGGTTTTTCGCCGGTCAGGCGCTCGACGTATTCCAGCGCCAGTTTGAGAATGGTGAGGTTGCGGAGACCGAGAAAGTCGAATTTCACCAGCCCCGCTTTTTCCACGTCATCCTTGTCGAACTGCGACACGGGCGAGGCGTCGTTGCCAGCGGCCTGATAGATGGGGCAAAAATCGTGAATGCGCCCCGGCGCGATCAACACGCCGCCCGCGTGCATCCCGACATTGCGGGTCAGGTCTTCCAGGCGCTGCGCGAGATCGAACAGTTCGCGCACGGATTCGCCATCCTGCTCGTCCCGCATCATGTCCTTCAACACCGGTTCCTGTTCCAGGGCTTTTGCCAGCGACAAAGGCTTGTTCTGCTCGACGGGAATCAGCTTGGAGAGCCGGTCACACAGGGAATAGGGCAAATCCAGCACGCGCCCCACGTCGCGGATGACCGCCTTGGAAGACATGGTGCCGAAGGTGGCGATTTGCGAGACAGCATCCGTCCCGTAGCGCTGGCGCACGTATTCGATCACCCGCCAGCGGTTATCCTGACAGAAATCGATGTCGAAGTCGGGCATGGAGACCCGCTCCGGGTTCAAAAAACGCTCGAACAGGAGCGCATACGGAAGCGGGTCAAGATCGGTAATGCCAAGCGAAAACGCCACCAGCGACCCCGCGCCGGAACCGCGCCCCGGCCCCACCGGCACACCGTTATTCTTGCCCCAGTTGATGAAGTCCGCCACGATCAGAAAATAGCCGGGAAAGCCCATCTGGATGATGGTCTTCAGTTCGGTTTCCAGCCGCGCCTCGTATTCCGGGCGACGTTCGGCCAGTTGCGCCGGGTCGGGAAAAGCGTACAGGAGGCGTTTTTCCAGTCCGGCGCGGGCTTCCTGCGTCAAAAATTCTTCCAGACTCACGCCTTCCGGCGTCGGAAACTGGGGCAGAAAGTTTTGTCCCAGCGTCAGGGCGAGGTTGCAGCGTTTGGCGATTTCCAGCGAATTTTCCAGCGCTTCCGGCAGATCGGCAAACAGCGCCGCCATCTCTTCGGGCGTCTTGAAATACTGCGCGGCGGTAAACGGACGCGGGCGGCGCGAATCGCCCAGCGTGTAGCCCTCGGCGATGCACACCCGCGCCTCGTGGGCAAGAAAATCATCTGCCGTCAAAAACTGGATGGGATGCGTGGCGACCAGCGGCAGAGCCAGTTCGGCGGCCAGGTTGGCAGTGGCCTCCACCAGCAATTCGGCCTGCGGCTGACCGTAGCGTTGCACTTCCAGATAAAACGCGCCGGGAAACCGCGCCGCCCACGCCTCGGCGCGGGTTTTGGCCAGATCGGCATGATGCCCCAACAGCGCTTCCCCCACATCGCCATGCTCCGCGCCAGACAGGGCGATCAGGCCATCGCAGCCGATGTTGGCAAACCATGCGCGCTCGATCTGCGCCTTGTCCAGCCGCCGGGGCGTCGTGTAGGCGCGGGTCAGGAGTTCGCACAATTGCAGATAGCCGGCGTGATTTTTGACCAGCAGCAACAGGCGATGCGGTCGGTCGGGTTCTTCCGCGTTGGCAATCCAGCAATCGACCCCGGCGACGGGCTTGACGCCCTTTTCCCGCGCCCCCTTGTAAAATTTCACCAGCCCGAACAGGTTCATCAAATCGGTGAGCGCCAGCGCGGGCATGGCGTGATTCGCCGCCCGGCCAATGGCGTCCCCGACGCGCAACATGCCGTCGGTAATGGAAAACTCGCTATGCGCGCGCAGATGAACGAAGCCGGGTGAAGACATAGGGAAGAAAAAGGGGACAGTGCCTGAAGCGTGTTATTTTACCCCCTCCGGCAGGTCTTGCAGGAAACACTGAAGTTTTTGGCGCGCAGCGCTTAGAATATCGTCTTTTCCCGGAGCAAACCCCTATGTGCGGCATTGTGGCGGCGGCGGCGCGTGAGAATATCGTCCCTCTTCTGATTGAAGGTCTGAAAAAGCTCGAATACCGGGGCTACGATTCCGCCGGACTGGCGGTGATTCTAGAGGGGCGTCTGGAACGGCGGCGAGCCGTGGGTCG
>JAITNI010000125.1 GCA_031290535.1 Zoogloeaceae bacterium | reverse complement strand
TACCCCGTCCAGACTGGCGTCCAGCCGCAGAGGCCGAGGGTCGTCCCCGTCTTTGTAGTAATAGAACAGGAGCCAGCCGGATTCGCGCACCCGTGTGGGACGCCCCGCCTCATCCTGCTCAACCAGCGCGCCGGAGCCGGGGCTTGCTTTCATCCAGCCCAGCAGGTCGTCGAGCGACAAAGGCACGCCCAGCGCCGCCTCCAGCAGTTGATCGGCCTCTCCGACGCGGCGTGTGCCGTCCGCCAGTTGCAATTCTACCGACCCTTCGGGCAGGCGGCGCAGTTTCGCCATGCCCTGCCCGAGCGGATTCATGAACAGCAGTTGGTCTTCTGTCGCCACATGCCGCCATTCCATGCGCCCGGAAAACTGTTGCGCGGGCGGCGTGGCGCCCACCGTCTCGGGGCGCTTCTCTCTGGGCGTATATTGCAGGTTGAAACGCGCCTGCATCTCGAAGAAGGCCGGCGGCGTCCTCTGCGCCCCACCACTCCTTCCCTCCCCCTGCTGCGGGGGCATGACGCAGGCGGAGAAGAGGCTGGTGGCCAGAAGGCTCCAGAGCAGGCGATGCTGAAAAAAGCTCATGGCTGGAATTTCCGCATCGCGGCCTGAAGCGTCTCGTTCTCAGGCGCGGCGTCGGCGGCCTGTTGCCAGAGGCTTTGCGCTTCGTCCCGACGCCCCTGTATCCAGAGGATTTCGCCCAGATGGGCGGCGATTTCCGGGTCGGCCTTCAGGCGATAGGCGTCTTCCAGCACGGCGCGGGCTTCTTCCACCTTGCCTTGCCGGTACAGCACCCAGCCCATGCTATCCATGATGAACGGGTCTTCCGGCGCGAGATCAACGGCGCGGGCAATCAGGGCATGGGCTTCTTCCAGACGCAGGCTGCGGTCGGCGAGCGAATAGCCGAGCGCGTTGTAGGCGTGGGCATTGTCGGGCTGCAAGGCGATGAGTTTTTTGAGGTGCTTTTCCATCTCTTCGGGCTTGCCGACCTTTTCCGCCGCCAGCGCGGCGTCGTAAAGCAGTTCCGGCTGTTCCGGCTCGGTGGCGAGCGCTTGCGAGAGCAGGGCGTAAGCCGCATCCCAGCGATTCGCGCCGCGCAGCAACTGGGCTTCCAGTTGCAAAAGCTGCATCCGGTCGGCGGCATTCCTGACGTGGCTCTCGCGCAGCAGGGCGAGCGCCGCGTCCACCTGCCCTTCCTTGACCATGTTCTGCGCGATGCGGGCGCGGGCGTACAGGTATTGCACACCGCCGGACACCTGGTGCAGATGGGCAAGCGACGCCTCGGGATTGCCCGCCTCCTCTTCCAGCAGACCCAGAAAATAATGCACGGAATCGGGATCCGGGAACGGCAGATTCGCCAGCCGGGTGAGGAGGGCGCGCGCCGTTTCAAAATCCTTTTCCTGCAAGGCCAGCATGGCAATCGGATAAATGGCGTCGGGGTTATTCGGGGCGTCTTTCAGAAGCAGGTCGAATTGCACCCGCGCTTCCTTGTAGCGTTTCGCGCCAATCAGGATGCGCGCCAGCGCCATGCGCGCCTCTTCCGCGTCGGGCTGCCGCGTCAGATAATCGAAAAAAAGCCGCGCCGCCGCATCGCTGGACGCTTCGCCCGGCTCGCGCAAAATAAGCTGCGCTTCCAGCAACACCGGCGGGAGCCATTCCGGCTTCAATTCCCGCGCCCGTTTGGCTTCCTGCCGCGCCGTCGCCATTTCGCCCGCGCTGCTTTCGGCCAGCGCCAGCACATAATGGGCTTCCGAAAGATTGGGGTACAGGCGCGTCATGCGCCCGATGAACGCCCGCGCCGCTTTTTTGTCCGGGTAGGCAACCAGAAAACGGCTGAGGCTGAGAAAGTTTTCACCCAGCCGCTCCGGTTCGGCGGCCAACAGCGTGGTGACGGGCGCGTCCAGTTCTGCAATGCGACCCAGGCCGAGCAAAAGATTGGCTTCGGTCAGGCGGGCATTTTGGGAGTCGGGTTCCAGTTCCAGCCACAACTGCGCCAGTTCCAGCGCCGCCGGATATTGCCGCGCCGCCAGCGCCAGTTCCACAGCGCGGCGCGTCACTTCCAGATCGCGGCTACGCAGCGCCAGATCGTGATAGGCGCTGACCGCCAGTTCCAGCTCATCGCGTTGCAGAGCCACCTCTCCCAGCAGCAACTGAAAGACCTGCTGACCCGTGATGCCAGACGTTTCTTCCGGCGTCTCGGCGGCAGGCGGCGTCTTGTCCGCATCGGCGGTCTCATCCGTTCCGGCGTCCGGCGCGGCGGCAAAAGCCGCCGTCAGGGAAAACAGCGTGGCAAGGCAAATCAGGCTTGATTTGGGCAACATAAAGACATCCCGTTCCATGAATCCCGATACAATCGGCGAATTGTCGCATGTTATTGCGCTTTTCGCTGCGCCACAAGCCAATGCCTGAATTACCTGAAGTTGAAGTCAGCCGTTTAGGGCTGCAAACCCATCTGGAAGGCCGTGTCCTCACGGCGGTCATCGCCCGCCGCGACCGCCTGCGGCTGCCCATTCCGGCGGATTTGCACGAACGCCTTACGGGTCATGCGCTGGCCGCGCTGCATCGCCGGGGCAAATATCTGCTCCTGCACTGGCCAACGGCGGGCGGCTGGTTGATTGTGCATCTGGGCATGTCCGGCAGCCTGCGGCTGGTCTCGCCCCAAACGCCCGTCCAGACGCACGACCATTTTGATCTGGTGTTTTCCGACACCGCCATGCGCCTGCGCGACCCGCGCCGTTTCGGACTGGTCGCCTGGCAGGCGGGCGAAACGGCGGAAGACCACCCCCTGCTCGCCCGCCTCGGCATGGAGCCTTTGTCGGCGGCTTTTACAGGCGAATGGCTGACAGCACAGGCCAAGGGTCGCCGCCAGCCCATCAAAACGCTCCTGATGGACGCGCATGTGTTGGTGGGCGTCGGCAATATCTATGCGGCGGAAAGCCTCTTTCGCGCCGGAATT
>JAITNI010000090.1 GCA_031290535.1 Zoogloeaceae bacterium | reverse complement strand
GCCATGTGTCATTCCTTTGAAAAAACGTAAAAAAATTGTTGAACACGCCGGACTCCTGTCTGCACAGGTATGACGTTATTCGCCTGTTCAGCGCGTCCTTCATGGCGCGGCTTCATTGTCCCACCATCTGTACCACGCACAGACGTCCTCCGTTTTCTGGCGAGAACAGGATTTGCGCGCCATCTTCAAGCCTGAGTTTGTCGCCGACGGCGATGATCTTATTATTGCGAACATCGCGCAAGCCCGGCAAGGTTTCGTTGACGAAATACCACTCTCCATTATGCAGGACGAAATAACCCACCCGCCGCGTCCGGTCGGCGCTCAGGCGTTCGTTTGGAATGGTGAGGCGGTTGACGTGCCAGGGGAACACGGATTGCCCGGAATAGACCATGAGGCGGTGATTGTCCGGGCGAAAATTGCCTTCCTTGTGCGAGGAATAGAGGTTGAGAATCGGGAGTTTGCCCCGGAACGGCGTGCCGCAATGGGGGCAGCAGGGTTTGGTGCTGTTGTCGAACACAAACCATTTCTGGACGCATTGCGCGTTCTGGCAGGGTTGCAGCAGATCAATGGTTTTAACCAGCGCGTTTTCCCAGTCGTCCGCCGTAGGGCGTTCGCCAGGTTTGTGCAGGCCGTCGATGAAAGCGCGGCGGATCATCTCGCCCAGATAGGGGCCGGTCAGGGTATAGGGCAGTTTCGCGGTATCCCGCCAGGGCAATTCGGCGGGCGGGACATTGGCGAGTTTGATGCGGTTGGAGGCGTCGGTGGAATGTTCGATGAATAGCGCGCGCTCGCCCATCGCCAGATCTTCATCGCGCTGGGTGTCGGTCATATCATGAATCTTGTCGCCGCGCAGGGGATGGCGAAAGAGCAGATTCATATAGATGAGCACGGCGAGCGCGTGTTGATCGGTGAGGCGCGAGGGCAAAATGCGCTTGGGGTCGCGGGGGTCGAGTTTTGCGGTGGCAACCACTTCGGGCGCGAAGAAATCCGGCGTGCCCGCCACATCCGGGGGGAATTTGTTGGGCACCACCAGCCCATCCAGATCAATCACGCAGGCGCGACCGGATGAGGGGTCGATCAATACGTTTTTATAGCTGAGATCGGAATGCGCCAGTCCGGCGGAATGCAGACGGCGCACGGCGCGGGCGATCATCAGGCAGGTTTTGAGCTGGGTCATGCCGTCGCCCAGTTCGCGGGGGTCGAGGAATTTGGAGCGGTTTTTGGCGGAGGCGAACCATTTGCCCTCTTTTTCGCGGTTGCGAATATTGAGCAACTGGTCGTCATTGCGTGAGCCGTATTTGAAGAAAAAATCCTTATCATAAAACGGCACCACCACGCCTATCCGCTTTTCATGTTCCACCGTCGCCGTTGGCCATACCAGCAGTTTCCGCAGGTAATCGCCGCCTTCCTGATTGAAAATGCGTTCGCGGTAGGTGCCGGTAATCAGGTTCAGGCGCTCCCGCCCCACCACGTCTACCGGGTCGCGGTAGAAGGCAACGACGTAATCGCGGTTGGGCGAAAAGAACACGTCCTTGATGCCGCCCGCCGCCTTGCGTTCATCCACAAACTGAACCTGTGAACCATCGCTGGCGGTGAGCGTTATGATCGAAGCCATGTTGAGCCTTCAGTAAATGATTGCAATGGTGCGATCGTCGTATTCGCCGGTCGCCCAGAAATTCAGCCAGTCGAGGAGGCGACTGTCGGCATCGCCCTCCTCATGCAGACGTGCCGCGCGGTCGATGTCCTGCCACAGCGCATTCCATTCCGCCAATTCGCCGAGTTTCATTTCACTCGGAAATTTCGGGTCGGAGACGCCATCGGTCATCAGCACAAAAGCGGTCATGTCCTCCACCACGACAAAGCGCAAACGGCGCAACAGGGATTCCTGCTGGACTTCTTCAGCAGCGAGAAAGCGGGTCTGCCCGGAGAATTCGCCGCTGTCGGCGTCGCCAAGCAGAACGATGTCCCGGTTTTCGCGGTAGACCCCGACCGCGCCATCGCCCACCCAATAGGCGGCGCAAAACCAGCGCGTGCCAATCTTGCGGGCGAGGCCTATCAGCAGGGTGGTGGATAGTTCCTTGACATGGCTGATTTCAGGATGTTCGTCGACCGCCTTGTGCAAGGCTTTGACTGCGGCATGAGCGGCGTGGCCGAGGGTCACATACAGGCAGTTACGCAGGGTTTGTCCCTTGGCCGATTGGGGGTCAAGGGGGGGGCTGTTGGCATAGTCGGCGCTCGCCTTGCGTAACTCCTCGCCCGCCGTAGCGGCAAGCGCCTGTTTCAGAAATGCCGCCGCCGCATCCGTGGCGACTTTCGAGCCATGCCGGGAGAATTTCGCGCTGCCCGCGCCATCGGCAACAATCGCCAGATGCCAGCCGTGGACGGGGTCGACTTCGATGAAAAAGTCATCATCGCAGCAGGTGCCCTTGTGCGCGTGCGAACGTCCGCGCCGCCGCGCCGCGACGATTTTGGCGTCCTGACTCTGAACGCATTGGTGAACGTTATCTTCTTTCCAGAACAGGGTGCTATTGGCGTCACCCGATGGCTCGTCCTTCCACAGTGTTTTGGGGTCGGGGTTAATGACAAGCGGCAGTTTGCCTACGTATGTCTGTCCCCCCTCGGTGTTGCTGTATACCACGTCCAGCGTGAACTCCCCGCTGCGGGTGGGGGTACCCTGAATGCGCCAGTGCGGCGGGGAAACGGTCAGCCCCATGTCATTTTCAAAACGGATGTCGACAAGCTGCGGTTTGGCTGAATGCGGTTCGATCATGATTTCGGCATCGAACGGCTCGCCCTGCCGCGCATTCTTTTTGACCGTGAAGCGCAGAATCGTTGATGGAGATGGAGATGGCATGGGCGTGGTGGGGGCGGAGTGAAGCGGCGGAAAGGGAGGTGTGACCGGTGGCGTGGGTAATAACACAGTTTGCGCGAGGGTAGCAGTCTCCGGCACGGAGGCGCTGGCTGCATTGGTAGTAGCACCCTTGTCAGAGGCTGGCAGCGCAGAAACCACCGCTTTGTCATCAATCTCTGATTTCACAGCAGGCAGAGATGATGATGGTCTTGTCGGTGGTGTAGATTTCGGGTCAGTTTTCTGGTCGAAAGCTTCAAACTCCACTCGCTTTGCATTCTTTGCCTCATCACCAGTCACAAATGGAGTATTTTCGCTCCTACGCTGTACTTTGGCTGCTTTGAATTTTTGCCACGATTTCGCAATTTCATCCTCAAAGACATTGATCTTCTTCCGGGCAAACTCGTCAAGTAGCGATGTCTGTTCGGAATTCAATAGCCATTTCAGATATTGCAACCTTGCTTCCTGCATAGTCATTTTCGACACCCTCCTTGTTGCCATGTTTTAGCCCCGTGCCCGATTGATGTCGAAATCATCATCGCTGTACTGCATGTTCAACTCTGCGTTGCAGCTTGGGCACACCGCTTTCCCCGGCCCGGCGATGCACAGAACCTGACCACAACCGCATGTGGCAAGGCCAATGCGGTTGGCGCAGTGCGGGCAGCCGGGCGCGCCGATCAGGCGGTCGGTGCTGATGGTCTGCGCCAGCGCACGCTCGTCGCTCAGGCTGTAGTAGTCGCTCTCCGCTGGAAACGCGCCCACCAGGTTGTAGCGCGGCGGCGGGTTTTCCATGCCCGGCACGGTGAACGGATGGGTCAGGCGCTCGTATTTGATGAGATAGGGCAGTTTCGTGGTCTGGCATTTGCCGGAAAAAATCACGAAATCCTCGTCGACAATCGCCGCCCTGGCGATGTCATCAATCTTCTTCATGATGTCATCGTCAAGCTTGGCAAGGCTGATGGCATTATCCTGATTCATGCTCACGCTGCGGCTCTGGCTCGACACCGAGCGGCTCACCCAGTCGATGAAACGCTTGAAATCGGCGGGAGTCTCCGCATTGAAACTGAGCACGGTTTCAGTGAAACGGCGGAGCGCGGCAAGCGATGTATACCTGCCCACGCCAATACCCACCAGAGTGGCGCGACGGGCGAAATCTTTTGTCCACCTTGCCACCGCGGGGTCGATGTCATCGGTAGGCTTTCCATCCGTCATCAGAAAGACGATAGGCCGCCAG
>JAITNI010000050.1 GCA_031290535.1 Zoogloeaceae bacterium | reverse complement strand
CGGCGCGGGGCAGGTCGTCCGGGCAGGACGGGGGGGCAAGCGCCGCCGGAAAGGCCGTCCCCCTGGGAAACTGTTCGGCCAAAAAACGCCGCCAGTGCAGGTCGTAGGGCGATTTTAACGCGCCCACCTTCAACAGCAGTTCTGGCGCGGAGCAGGACAATTCGGCGCAGGCGCTTTCAAACGCCTTGATTTCTGGCCGGTTGCGGTCGGGCTTGCCGAGCAGGGTTTCGGCGTAGGGGGCGAGTTCGGCGGGCAGACGCCCCGCTTTCAGTTCCGTAACCCAGGCTTCAAGGGCGAGGGCTTGTTGACGCTTTTTTTCAAGCGCGGCCAGAGCGGCGCGAAGAATGTCGGCAGGGGCCTTCCTGAAACGCCCCTTGCCCTTGCGATGGAAATAGACGGGCGCTGCTTGCAGGGCGAGCAGCAGCGATGCCGCTTCGGGTGCTTGCGGTTCGTGGCCGAAGTAGTCGCGGGCCAAATCCAGAAAGAAAAATTCGCTGTCACCGGCAACCTCCCAGAGGAATTCCGTTTCCATCTCGTCAGCAAGGGCTTGCGCGGCGTCGAGAATCTGACCCGGCGCGGGCGCGGCAAAGCGCAGCAACACCTGCGCGGCCTTGATTTTGGCGCGTTTGCCCGAAGGCATTTCCACTTGCAGGGAAGTGTCGTTGTCCGCCAGCAGCGCGCCCGCCTTAAAGCTGCCGTCTTCTTCAAAGAGTACATGCATCGGCGAATTATAAACCGGCAAATTCAAGGATTCTGGGAATAAAACGCACAAACTGGCAAAAGCCGTGTTCGCCGCCTTCCAGAACGATCTGTTCACACCCGGCATAATGCCGGAGCGCGTCGCGGTAATCGAGCACCTGATCGCCCTTTTCCAGCAGCAGCAGATAGCGTTCCGGGTGGAGATGCGACACCTCCCAGGCGTAAAACTGCTCAACATGCGCGGGCGTCAGGGTAAAACTTTCGTCGCGGTGCAAGTGACGATGCGTTCCGAGCCATGCCGTCATCGGCAGGCAGGAAAGCACCGCCGGATTCACCAGCACGGCCTTTTTCGCATAGCGCTCTGCAAGATAGGTCGCATAAAAACCGCCGAGCGAACTGCCGAGGAGGGTGACGGGGGTTTCTCGCAATGTTTCCAGCAGGGTTTCGCAAACCTGTTGCGCGGCGGCGGGTTCCCAGGGCAGGTCGGGCGTCAGCAGCACATCTTCCTGCCCGCGCTGGCGCAGGACTTCCCGCAGGGCGCGGGTTTTCCAGGAAGCCGACGAAGAGCGAAAGCCGTGCAGGGACAAAATCCTGGGGGTTGTCATCACTCCGCCTGCCAGCGCACCAGATCAAACGCGGCGGTCAACAGTACGATGCCGCCAAAAATAATGCGATACCAGGCAAAGCCGACAAAGGTGTGATGCGCGATAAAGCGCAACAAGCCCTTGACCGTCAGCAGCCCCGCGCCAAACGCCGCCACAAAACCGACGGCGAACACCGGCAAATCCGCAAGCTGCAACAATTGCCAGTTTTTCGCCACGTCATAAAAAGTGGCCGCGAACATGGTGGGAATGGCGAGGAAGAAGGAAAATTCCGTCGCCGTCTGGCGCGACAGGCCAAACATCATGCCGCCCATGATGGTCGCCCCGGAACGCGACACGCCGGGGAACATGGCAATGGCCTGGGCAAACCCCACCTTCAGCGCATCCGGCCAGCGCATGTCCTCCACCGACTGCACCCGCGTCGGGGCGGCGCGTTTTTCGATCAGCAAAATAAGGAGACCGCCGACAATCAGCGCCGCCGCTACGGTGTAGGGGTTGAAGAGATAGGTCTTGATGGCGTGATGCAACAGCAGCCCCAACACCGCCGCTGGCATAAATCCGACAAGGAGCAGCGCCGCAAAACGCTGCTGCTCCGGTTCCTTGGCAAGTCCCCCCAAGGCTTTGCCAATCCGCGCCCGAAAAGACCAGCACACAGCCAGAATCGCGCCCAACTGGATGACAATATCAAACACCTTGCTTTGTTCGTTGGTGTAATTCAGAAGATCGCAAACGATAATCAGATGGCCGGTGGAAGAAACAGGCAGGAATTCGGTCAGCCCTTCAACGATACCAAGAATCAGGGCTTTGAGGAGGAGAATAAAATCCATGGGCGACAAATAGGCAAAGAGCGCATTCTAGCATTCATTGGCGGCGAACAGGATTGCGCCCTAGGGTAATCGTATGAACGTTCCAATCCTGCGCGTAGCGCAGCCCTTGTGAATGGCCAATGCCGAACCCTCTGATCAAATCTCCGTTGGCATCTTCTTTGTCAAGAACCATGATTTGCAGAAATAAATTTTGCGTTGCATCATCAATAAACCTTTCCGTTGTTATCTCTTGTCAGTCAAATGCCGGGTTGATAAAGTCAAACCTAGCCCACCGCGCTGGCCGCCGCTTTTCAAAGCGGGAGCAAGCTCCCGCGCTCCATAAACCCGGAGTGAACAGGATGATGCGAGACAGATAAAGGCTCTAAACGTAAATCATTTTCACGCGGTTGCCCAGTTCTATGCTGAAATCAACGCGCATGAACGCTTCATCAGCGTAAAACCAGCCTTCTTTATCAAGCGTCATTTTCCAGATGCCTGTAGGTTTGCCGAGCACGCCAATCACATCGTCTATGCTGTCGCCAATATGAACGCCGCGCACATTGCCAAAAAAAGGCGCCTGAATACAAACGGAATCAATGATGCCTTCTTTGCAAAAAGCAGTAATGGCGCTGTCTTCCGTTTCTATCACCTCGTATTCATCATCCATCATGACCTTGTTTTGCTTTTTGGTCTTCAAAACGGCCTCTGCCTGTTGCTCCGACATCCCCGAAACCGGGAAGTCTGTTTGGCGGACATTTATTTTTGGGAGAGTGTTTACCTATATA
>JAITNI010000033.1 GCA_031290535.1 Zoogloeaceae bacterium | reverse complement strand
CCAATGCCCCGGAAAGCTACGTCGTCGTCAAGGGCGACACGCTGTGGGACATTTCTGGCCGATTCCTGGAAAAGCCCTGGCGCTGGCCGGAAATCTGGCGGCTCAACAAGACCCAGATCAAAAACCCGCACCGTATCTATCCGGGCGACGTGATTGTGCTCGATCTGTCGGACGGCTCGCCCCGCCTGCGTCTGGGCAAGTCCTTCGTCAAGCTGTCGCCGGAAGTTCACATTGAGCCGATTCCCCGCGAGGTGCCGTCGATCCCCGTGCATATCATTGAGCCGTTCATCTCCCGCCCGCTGGTGGTGACGGAAAATGAATTGCAGAACGCGCCGCGCATCATTGATTCCGGGGCACAGGAATCCCGCGTCGTGGTCGGGAACGGCGACGAAATTTACGTACTGGGCGCGGAAGAGGATGTTCCCAGATGGCACATCTACCGTCCCGGCGTACCGCTGAAAGACCCGATCAGCAACAAAGTGCTCGGCTATGAGTCGATCTATCTGGGCACGGCCAAGGTCAAGCAGCCGGGCGAAGTCGCCATCATGGAAGTTCAGACCGTCAAGGAAGAAATCCTCAAGGGCGATCTGCTGACTCCGGCAGCGGAACCCAGTCTTGAACCCTATGTGCCGCATGACCCCGAAAATGAGGTTTCCGGCAACGTCGTCTCCATTTACGGCGGCGTGGGCGTGGGCGGCAAGGATTCCATCATTGCGGTGAGTCTGGGCGCGAAAGACGGCATTGAACAAGGGCATGTGCTCGGGCTTTACACCCGCCGCTCCACTGTTTATCAGGGCAAGACCATTGCCCTGCCAGAACAGCGTTATGGCGTGGTCTTTGTGTTCCGCGTGTTTGAGAACATCTCCTACGCGCTGGTGATGGAAACCACGCAACCGATGCGTACCGGGGATGCCATCAAGAACCCCTGATGCAGAGGCAGAAGGGTTGGCCGCCTGGTTGCGGCTGACCCTGACGCCCGGCATCGGTCGCGCCTCCCAGCGCAAGCTGTTGCGGGTGTTGGGTCTGCCCGAACAGATTTTTTCGGCCAGCCGGAGCGCTGTGCGAGAGGTGATCGGCGACAAGGTCGATGTCCTGCTGGATTGCAAAACACAAGCCGCCGTCGATGTTCGCATCGCGGCGGCTTTGTCTTGGGTCAAACAGCCCGGCCACCGGATTCTGACGCTGGCAGATGCCGAATATTCCCCCCTGTTGCTGCACACCGCCGACCCGCCCACGCTGCTCTACACGCGGGGAAATGTCGGCCTGCTGTCGCGTCCGGCGCTGGCGATTGTCGGCAGCCGCAACGCGACGCCGCAGGGCTTGAAGTCGGCGCAGGATTTTGCTGCAACGCTGGCGCGAGCCGGGTTGTGCATCATCAGCGGGCTGGCGCTGGGCATTGATGCCGCCGCTCACCGGGGGGCGCTGGCCGCCGGGGCAAATCATGGTGGTACGCTGGCAGTGGTCGGCACGGGCGCGGATCGCCTGTACCCGGCGCGGCATCAGGAACTGGCGCGGCAGATCATCGAGCAGGGTCTCATCGTCTCTGAGTTTCCTCTGGGTACGCCAGCGGCGGCGGAAAATTTTCCGCGTCGCAACCGCATCATTTCGGGGTTGGCGCGCGGCGTGCTGGTGGTCGAAGCGGCGCTGGAAAGCGGCTCCCTGATTACCGCCCGTCTGGCCGGGGAACAGGGGCGGGAGGTGTTCGCCATCCCCGGCTCCATTCATTCGCCCCTCTCAAAAGGCTGCCACCGCCTGATCCGGCAGGGGGCGAAGCTGGTGGAGGCGGCAGAGGACATTCTGGAAGAACTGGGCGACCTCCCGTTTTCCCCTGCCCCGGCATCCGCAATCGCTGCCGCAGCGACCCCGACAGCGCCTGCGCCAGAGACGGAAGAAGGCCGGGTACTTGCCAGTCTGGGGCATGACCCCTGTTCGCTGGACGAACTGGCCGAACGCTCCGGTTTATCGGCGGATGCCCTGCTCGCGCTCCTGATGGGACTGGAACTGGAAGGAAAAATCGCCCCCCTGCCGGGCAACCGCTATCAGCGCCTGTGAAGGCATTCCAGACACATTCCGGCTTCATCCCACTGGCAATTCCCTGTCTTTTGAGGCGCGTGCACCTTGCGGCATGGGCATCTCCCCTTTATCATCCGTCGCATTTCCAGAGGCGGCCACGTGCCGAACAATTGCTATTATGGGCAAAAAGTTAATCATTGCCGAAAAACCCTCCGTCGCGGCCGACATCGCCAAGGCTTTGGGCGGCCTGACGAAGCATGACGAGTATTTCGAGAATGACGATTACGTCGTCTCTTCCGCTGTCGGGCATCTGCTGGAACTGGCCTGCCCGGAGGAATACGAGGTCAAGCGCGGCAAGTGGACGTTTACCCACCTGCCGGTGATTCCGCCACACTTCGCCCTGCGGCCGATCGAAAAGACCGAATCGCGGCTGAAGGTGCTTTCCCGGCTCATCAAGCGCAAAGACATCGACGGCCTCATCAACGCCTGCGACGCGGGGCGCGAGGGGGAGCTGATCTTCAACTACATCGCCCAGCACGCCAAGGCGACCAAGCCCATTCAGCGCCTCTGGCTGCAATCCATGACGCAGCAGTCCATCCGCGACGGTTTTTCGCGTCTGAAACCCGGCGCGGAGATGCAGGGGCTGGC
>JAITNI010000009.1 GCA_031290535.1 Zoogloeaceae bacterium | reverse complement strand
GCCCATTTTTTTATTTTGGCTATGGATTTGCACACCCTGCTGGAAAAGACGATTGCCGGTCTCGGGTACGAGCTGGTGGAGCTGGAGTTCCCTTCCGGGGGACGGCTGCTGCGCGTTTTCATCGACCGGCCCGAAAAGTCTGGCGGCATTGACGTGGAAGACTGCGCGACGGTTTCCCACCAGCTTTCCCGTCTGCTGGAAGTGGAGAACGTCGATTACGACCGTCTGGAAGTCTCGTCGCCGGGGCTGGATCGGCTGCTCGGAAAAGAGGCGGATTTTACCCGCTTTGCCGGGCAGGAGATCAAATTGAAGCTGCGGATGCCCTTAAACGGGCGGCGCAACTTTCAGGGCACGCTGTTGGGGGTGCAGGAGGGCAAGGTGCGTTTGCGCCTCAAACCGGATGACGCAGATCATCCCGATGCGGCGCAGAACGTGGCGCTCGCGTCGACGGGCGGTGAAGTGGGGCTGGAATTTGACAATATCGAAAAAGCGCGTCTGGCCCCCGATTTTGGCGGCAGGCCAGCAAAAAGGAGAGGACGATGAGTCGTGAAATGTTGTTGCTGGCGGATGCGCTGGCGCGTGAAAAAAACGTCGCCCGCGATGTGGTGTTTGACGCGCTGGAAACGGCGCTGGCGCTCGCCACCAAAAAGCGTCTTCATGAGGAGGCGGACGTCTGGGTGGTCATTGACCGCGAGACGGGCAACTTCGATTCTTTCCGCCGCTGGCAGGTCGTGGCGGATGAGGAGTATGTGAACGAACATACCCAGACGCCGCTCTCGGAAGCGAAAAATGAGGATGAAAACGTCGAGATCGGCGATTTTCTCGAAGAAGCGCTTGAACCCGTTGATTTTGGCCGTATTGGCGCGCAGACCGCCAAGCAGGTGATTTTGCAGCGCATCCGCGACGCCGAAAAGGAACAGATTCTCACCGATTTTCTCGAACGCAAGGAACACATCGTTTCCGGCGCCATCAAGCGCATGGAGCGGGGCAACGCCATTATCGAGGCGGGCAAGATCGAGGCGCTCCTGCCCCGCGACCAGATGATTCCCAAGGAAAACCTGCGCGTCGGCGACCGGGTGAAGGCGTACATGCTGCGGATTGACCGGGGCACACGCGGCGCGCAGATCATTTTGTCGCGCATCGCGCCGGAATTCATCATCAAACTGTTTGAAATCGAAGTGCCGGAAATCGAGGATGGCCTGATGGAGCTGAAGGCCTGTTCCCGCGATCCGGGTTTGCGCGCCAAGATCGCCGTCAAATCCAACGACCCGCGCATTGACCCAATTGGCACCTGCGTCGGGATGCGCGGCACCCGCGTGACGGCGGTCAGGAATGAAATCGCCAGCGAGCCGATCGACATTGTGCTGTGGTCTGCTGACCCGGCGCAGTTCGTGATTGGCGCGCTGGCGCCTGCCGAGGTCTCCTCCATCATGGTGGATGAGGAAAAACACGCCATGGATGTGGTGGTGGATGAGGAAAATCTGGCGGTGGCCATCGGCAAGGGCGGGCAGAATGTGCGTCTGGCTTCCGAACTCACCGGCTGGACAATCAACCTGATGACGCAGGAAGAATCCGAAAAACGGCAGGAAGCCGAAGTTGCCGCCACCCGCGTCCTGTTCATGGAAAAGCTGGATATTGACGAAGAACTCGCCAGTCTCCTGATTGAAGAAGGGTTTTCCACGCTGGAAGAAGTGGCCTACGTGCCGCTGGCCGAAATGCTGGAAATCGACGGACTGGACGAAAATCTGGTCAACGAATTGCGCGAACGCGCCCGCAACGTCCTGCTGACCGAGGCCATTGCGACGGAGGAGCAGATCGACCAGGTCGATGAAGAACTGCTCGCGCTGGACGGCATGGACAAGAGTCTCGCCGGAAAGCTGGCCGCCGAGGGCATCAAAACACGCGATGATCTGGCGGAGCTGGCCGTGGATGAACTCATCGACCTCACGGGCATGGAGGAAGAAAAGGCGAAGGCCCTGATTCTCACGGCCCGCGCCCACTGGTTCGAGTAAGGGAGAAACACCATGTCGACCACCCCCGTTGCCCAGTTCGCCCGCGAACTGAAAATGCCTGTCGAGGCGCTTCTGGAACAACTCTCCACCGCCGGGGTGAAGAAGGGAAGCGCCCAGGACAGCCTCACCGATCAGGACAAGGCCAAGTTGCTGGCATTCCTGCGCTCCTCGCACGGCGACAGCAGCAAGACCAAAATCACGCTGACCAGTAAGGTCGCCTCCGAAATCAAGACCACGGACGCTTCGGGCCGCGCCCGCACCGTGCAGGTGGAAGTTCGCAAGAAGCGGGTGCTGGTCAAACGCGACGCGCCGGTGGAAGCACTGGAATCCCTGTCGGAAACCGCTCCGGGGGTCGAAGCCGTGGCAGAAACGGCAGCGGCCAACGCAACGCCCGCGCCAAAAACTCAGGGGGGCGTGGAACAAGGGGAAAGCGTGGAAGCACGCAGCGAGGCCGCCCCGGCGTCCGTACCCACAACGCGCCTGGAATCCGCCGCGCCCGAGGCCACTCAGGTCGAACCCGTGCCAGTTACTGCCTCAGCGCCTGTTGCGGCAACGACGCCGGAATCTGCGTCCGACCCGGTACCCGGTACGGCTGCGCCGGTCGCCGCCGAAAAACCCGCCAAAGCACCCGCCCAGACGCCCGCCAAAGCGGGGAGCGGCAGCAAAACGCCCGAAAAATCCGCAGGCAGGGACAACCGGGACAAGCCGCGCCAGGACAGGGACAAACCCAAACCGGACGCCAGCAAAAAAGGCAAAAAACCGGCCTCTGCCGAAGCGGGAAAAAATTCCGCTACGCCTGCCGTACCGGACAAAACCAGGACGGTCAAAACCGTCGTCAAAAAACACGTTCTGGACGATGCCGAGTTGAAGAAACGCGACGATGAAGAACGTCGGCATCGGGAACTGCGCGAGCGGCAGGAACAGGAACTGAAGGAAAAACAGACGCGGCAGGCGGAACTCGCCCGTGCGCGTCTGGAAGCCGCAGAAAAGAAAACGGCGGCGGCCAAGGCTTCCGAAGACGCCCGTCAGGCCGCCACCAAGGGCGCAGCGGCAGGCGAGGAGAAAAAATCTTCCGACAAGACCTTGCACAAAAAGCCGGACGCCAAGAAAGACAAGGGGCCAAAGGCCAAGGACGGTCACAAGAGCGCCTGGAGCGACAACCGCAAAAAAGGCGGCAACAAGGGGCGCGCCCCGGACTGGAAGGACGGCGCCCGGCAGGGCCGCAACCAGCAGCATGGGCAGACGGAACACGGCGAGGGCAGTTTCCAGGCTCCGACCGAACCCATCGTACGCGAAGTGCATGTGCCGGAAACCATTTCGGTGGCCGATCTGGCGCACAAGATGGCCATCAAGGCCACCGAAGTCATCAAGACCCTTATGAAAATGGGGTCGATGGTGACGATCAATCAGGTGCTGGATCAGGAAACCGCCATGATTGTGGTGCAGGAAATAGGCCACGTCGCCGTCGCCGCCAAACTGGACGACCCGGACGCGTTTCTGGATGACACCGGCGTCGCGCACACGGATGTGGTTCCAGAACATCGCGCCCCGGTCGTCACCGTCATGGGCCACGTCGACCACGGCAAGACCTCCTTGCTGGATTGCATCCGCCGCGCCAAGGTCGCTTCCGGCGAAGCGGGCGGCATTACCCAGCACATCGGCGCGTATCACGTGGAAACCGAGCGCGGCATGATTACCTTCCTCGACACGCCGGGGCACGAAGCCTTTACCGCCATGCGCGCCCGTGGGGCGCAGGCGACCGACATCGTGATTCTGGTGGTGGCGGCGGATGACGGCGTGATGCCGCAGACGCGCGAGGCCATCCACCACGCCAAGGCCGCCAATGTGCCGATTGTGGTGGCCGTCAACAAGATCGACAAGCCGGAAGCCAATCCCGATCGGGTCAAGCAGGAGCTGGTGGCCGAAGGCGTGGTGCCGGAAGAATATGGCGGCGATTCTCCGTTTATTTCCGTCTCCGCCAAAAAGGATATTGGCATTGACGCGCTGCTGGAAAACGTGCTTTTGCAGGCGGAAGTGCTGGAACTCAAGGCCCCCGTCGCCGCGCCCGCCAAGGGGCTGATTATCGAAGCCCGTCTGGACAAGGGACGCGGCCCGGTCGCCAGTATGCTGGTGCTCTCCGGCACCCTGAAGCAGGGCGACGTGCTGCTGGCCGGGCAGGTGTTTGGTCGCATCCGCGCCATGCTGGACGAAAACGGCAAATCCATCAAGGAAGCCGGCCCTTCCATTCCCGTGGAAATTCTTGGTCTTTCGGATGTTCCCGGCGCGGGCGAGGAAGCCATTGTGCTGGCCGATGAAAAACGGGCGCGTGAAATCGCCCTGTTCCGGCAAGGCAAGTTCCGTGACGTGAAGCTCGCCAAACAGCAGGCCGCCAAGCTCGAATCCATGTTCGAGCAGATGGGCGAAGGCGAGATCAAGTATCTGCCGCTGGTCATCAAGGCGGACGTGCAGGGGTCGCAGGAAGCGCTGGTACACGCGCTCTCCAAACTGTCTACGAATGAGGTGCGTGTCAACGTCATTCACGGTGCGGTGGGGGGCATCAGCGAATCCGACGTGAATCTGGCGCAAGCCTCCGGCGCGGTCATCATCGGCTTCAATACCCGCGCTGACGCCAACGCGCGCAAACTGGCCGAACACTTCGGGGTCGACATCCGCTACTACAACATCATTTACGAGGCGGTGGATGTCGTCAAGGCCGCGCTCTCGGGCATGTTGTCGCCGGAAAAACGCGAGGTCATCACCGGGCAGGTGGAAGTCCGGCAGGTGTTCCAGATTTCCAAGACGGTGATTGCCGGTTGTCTGGTGCAGGAAGGCGTCGTGCGTCGCCAGTCCCGCATCCGCCTGCTGCGCGATCATGTGGTGGCCTGGGACGGCGAGCTGGATTCCCTGAAGCGTTTCAAGGACGACGCCAGGGAGGTCAAGGCGGGCTTTGAATGCGGCCTGTCGCTCAAGAACTTCAATGACCTGAAGGAAGGCGACCTGCTGGAAGCCTACGAAATCCAGGAAGTCGCCCGCAGCCTGTAGTAGCGATGCTTCCTCCTCTTTTCAGGGGAGGGAGCGCCGGGGCGTTCGTCTCTCTCACTTTCCCGCAAGGGGGAAAATCAAGACCATGAAAAATTTTTCCCGCGCTGACCGTGTTTCCGAGCAAATCCGCCGCGATCTGGCGGACATTGTCCAGAGCGAACTCAAAGACCCGCGTGTGGGCATGATTAGCCTGACCGCCGTGGAGCTGACGCCGGACTACGCGCACGCCAAAATTTTCTTTACCACGCTTGATATTTCGCATCTGCCGGAAATCCAGCACGGTCTGGCCCGCGCCGCCGGTTTTCTGCGCCGCGAACTGGGCCGCCGCATCCGCATCCACACGCTGCCGGAACTGCATTTCATCCACGACGATTCCCTGGAACGCGGTGCCAGCCTCTCCAGACTGATTGATGAAGCCGCCGCGCTGTCGTGTGAAAGCGGGGAAGAAGTCCCGGCAGACAAGGAAGAATAACCGCCCCGGCGCGGCAGGGGCTTAATCCAGATCGGGTTTTAGGCGTCGCGTCCCGTGCCGGATAATCCATTGCGCGGCTTTTGAAAGCTCCTCCCGCCGCCATTCCGTAATGATTTCCCGCGCCTTGTCGGGGGCGTCCTTGAAGAGATCGTTCAGGTTATTGCCGACGCTTTTCTGGACGAAGCGGGAAGGGTCGTCTTTCAGGTTTGTCAGAATGGCCTTGTATTCCGCAAAATGTTCCAGCGCGAGGGGCAGTTTTTTGGCCCACGGCAGGCGCGGGCGCAGCCCTTCGCTGGCGAGTCGCCGCACATGCACATTGTCATCCCGGCTCCAGGTCTGCATGACCGCCAGCATGGCGTCGGGAAAGCGCCTGAGCAGGGGGCGCACGGCAAATTCCCCGGTGTGGCGCTTGGTCAGTTCCCGGATAAAGCCGACGGAGACAGCAAAATCCTCCACGCCATGCCGCTCCACGTAGCGCGCCAGCGGCCAGAGCCAGCCGCCCACCGTAAACATGCCGGTTTCCGTGGCGAGTTCGTCGCCGAGGAGTTTGTGGAACAGGGCGATACGGGCGGCGTAATCGCCCGACAGGCTCTGTTCCAATGCGCGCGCAAATACATCCATGCGCGCCAGAAAGGGGCGTGTCGTAAAGGATTCCGCCGCGAGCGCCGCAAAAAAACGCGCTGCCTGAAAGTCGGGGGAGAGCGCCTTGATTTTTCCGGCCAGCATCCGGGCATAGTCGTCGCCATAATCATCCCTGATTTTTTTCGCCATGCTTTTGATCGCTCGTTCCGCCGCGTCAGGGCGCGGCGCTTTCTTTGGGCAACAATACCCACAGGCGGCCAGACTGTTTCATCCGGCCTGCCGATTCGCCCGCCTGTTTGCCAAACCCCCAGAAAAAGTCGGCACGGACGCCGCCCTTGATCGCGCCGCCGGTATCCTGCGCCATGACCAGCCGGTTCAGGGAACGTCGGCTGTTGGGGTGCGTCGTCGCCAGCCACACGGGCGCGCCCAGCGGGATGTGGCGCGGGTCAATGGCGATGCTGCGTTCGGGGGTGAGCGGTACGCCCAGCGCGCCGATTGGGCCAGGCTCCGCCGCCGTTTGGGAAAGTTCGCGGAAAAACACATAACTGGGATTTTGGTTCAACAGGGCGCGCAATTCGCCGGGATGCGCGCGCGCCCACGCCTGAATGCCCTGCATGGAGGCTTCTTCCAGTTTCAGCGCGCCCCGCTCCACCAGCAGGCGGCCAATGGACTGGTAGGGGTGGCCGTTCTGGTCGGCATAGCCGATGCGTACCCGGCTGCCGTCCGGCAATTGCACCCGCCCGGAACCCTGGATTTGCAGGAAAAAGAATTCCACCGGGTCTTGTACCCAGAGCAGGGGCTGCCCCGGCCACTGGCGCTCCGGCGTGGCTTCCAGTTGGGCGTCGATTTCCGCCCGGCTCCAGTAGGGCACGATTTTGTTGCCCACCAGACGTCCGCGCAAGCGGCGGTGTTTCAGGTCGGGATAGACATCGCCCAGATCAATGGTCAGCATGTCCGGCGGCACGCCCAGCACGGGCGTGGCGTTGCGGGCGTCTTTTGTGCGGCTGCCGGTAATCAGTGGCTCGTAATAGCCCGTTACCCTGCCCTCGCGGCGATTTTCGCCCTCGACAATGGCGTGCGGCACAAAATGCTGCTCGAAGAAATGGCGGACGGATTGCTGATTTTTCCCATTGACCTG